>DAOWGA010000240.1 GCA_030637665.1 Lysobacterales bacterium
AGTATCCGTCATGCCATTGGTATCCGTCATGCCAATCGTAGGAGCGAATTCATTCGCGAGCATGCCACGTTTATCGCTATCGTCGTAGGAGCGAATTCATTCGCGAAAAATTGAGGCATCAAAGCCCACAAGAAAGCCCTTCCAAAAAGGTAATGCGCGTCAAATCCAGCGTACCAGCAGGAAAACCTTCTTCAGTCGGCGCAAACCGCGCGACCCCCGTATCACATTCCAGTTCCAGCTCCAGCGAACCCCAGGGTTCAACTTCAACGCTCTCCGGGTCAAAATCTTCGCCGAAAATTCCACCGGATGTGGTCGACATCTCGTTGAAAATAATTTTGTCTTCCAGGATTTCACCTATACCGAAGAACCAGCGGCGATTACCCTGCGGATCGAAGCTGAACCAGTACACCAGCACCTGTCGATTGATCAGGACTTCCAGTACGTAACCTTCACCGGAATGAGTCGGGTCATACCAGGATCCGCTCAACTGGCCCTGTGGAATTTCAGGTGGCCCCATTAGCCTGCCGCATTCAAGACCCATCACCTGAGTGATGCGGTTCAGGTTCATGCGGCCATGCCGACGGTCGTTGCCGTCTGCGTCGATCAACCATTCCATGGCGCCATTATCGCAACCCGAGAAGATGAAACTGGCCGAACCCACCACTTTGCGGGTTACCAGTTCCGGATCAAAGTCCGGCCCGAATACGCCGCCGGAGACCTGCATCAGTTCAGGAAACAGAATGCGGTTACCCTGAATTTCTCCCTCGGCGATGTACCAGTCCTGGTCACCTTCGGTGTTATAGGTAAACCAGTACATCACGGCGCGATTACTGGCCAGGATTTCCAGCATGAAACCCTCACCATCGTGGGCCGGGTCGTACCATGCTGATGATATTCCAGCCTCGATCACAAACGGATCGCCCAGGGACTCTGATGTGATCTGCAACTGGATGGAGTCGTCAATTCCGCCGGTGTTGGTGCCATCGAGCCCTTCACTGTCTTCATAACCAGCCCAACCACCCTCTTCCCAGCGGGCTACAGTGGAGGGATCGGCATCGGTTGCGATGCCAGTCATGTCGAAGGCGCCGATCGACAATGAGGACGCAACGGTTCCATTGATCAAGGCCAGGTTATGCTCATCGGCCGGCATATTGAATTCTACAAACAGGGCATCGTCCCGGTAACGCAAATAACCGTCGGGTGCGTCACCAGGATTATCCAGCCAATCTGCATCGCCTGGGATCACGCTGGGTTCGGTTCCATCGACTTCCAAAACAGCATTCAGATCCAGCGTTGAACCTGGCTGTCCGGGCAGGACGGTGAGTTCCCCGTCTTCGCGCCAGCGCATGGGCTTGTCAAAGGCCAGCCAGAATGTGTAATCCCGGTCCAGTTGCAGGGGCTGAGCCTGGAAAGAGTACTGCTCCCGAGACGTTTCACCGCTTACATCCCATTCGGACTCCATCACCACGGCTCCGGTTACATCGTCAACCATACGAACTGCGACAATCGACGGGGGACCCGCCTGCTGGTAATAAGCCACGGCAAAGGTTTGCGCGAGTTCCGTTCGAACCCGTTCTACTTCCGAATCAGGCAGGATGAAACCATCATGTCCGTTACGGCCCAGCCCGCCGTAATCGGCGCCCTGGCCCGGCAGGCCATCGTGGAAGCCGGCTGTTGGCTCAATTTCAAGTGTCCAGGACGGCACCTGGTAGACCTGGGTAAAATACTCGTCAGTTGCGCCAATACCTTGATTCCGCGGGACACTTGCCGCGTTATCGAACCAATAGAATTTCCCGGCATCAAAAGCAACGTGATGATTTGTAAATGTGCTCAGCAGCCTTTCGGTCAGGCTGGCCAGGCCAGCATTGCTGTTTCGACCCCAGAAATGCACCTGCGAGAAAGAATGCATGTCGGTATACATGCTGAGTTTTTCGGCTGGACCCAACTGTGCGGCTGCATCCAGCGCCTGGATTTCAGGTTCTGACTGTGCCGACGCACCATGGTGAACAATACTTTCCGACAGGTCGGATGACCGGTCGGGGTTCGTGCTCCAGTACGGTGCGTTATTCCGGTTGAGATCCACCCCGAGCAGGTGGTCTTCCTGTGTCAGCAGGTCCTCGTCGGGCCCCAGCATATTCTTGCGCCGCATACGACCGTCGCGCGGGGAAAATTCAGGGTCATCCGGGTCTGTGTCAATCCAGTTGGTGCTCGGGGTTCGTTGCGTTTGCAAAAAACCATCCACGTTCAGTACCGGGATAACCAGAATATTGGCGTTGTCACGCAGGTAACTGATCAGGTGGTTTTCATCCTCCGATAAAGCCAGTAGTTCGATAATGCCGGTAGCCACTTCCGGGGATTGCCATTCCCGGGCGTGAATTCCACCATTGGTCAGCATGGCCTGTTCGGGAAAACCGTACGCGGTCATGTGATCTGCATCGCCCAGTTGGTATGCCCAGATGGTGCGGCCCGTGCGGGTCTGACCGATCTCCAGGGCATGCGACCAGTCCGTGGTATTTGCCAGGTCCTGGTGGCGGGTGTGGAGCCCGTTGTAGCTGCGAAATCCGTCGAAAGGCAAAGGAGTATCCACCGGGATGGGCACAGGGTAACCCAGTGCAATCTTGTCGGCGTCGCTGGCCGGGGCGCTTTCGACCCACTCCGAAATACGGGGGTGCTGAGCCTCGAGGCTGTTGAAACCGGAAATGCCCACCAGGAGCAATGTCATGCAGAAAGCCTGATAAATTTTGTTCACAGCTCTGCCCCCCTGTCTGCCTGGCCGGTACTGATGGCCAACTCTGCCCGCTGTCGCGCCAGCCCTTTCTTTTTCGAGGCGACTTCGTTCAGTTGAGCCTGGATCCCGGGATCCCCACTGGCGCCAAGCACCATGGCTGCTGCAGCGCCCAGGTTTCGATCCGCCAGGGTGCCGAACAAAATCTTTTGCACAGCAGGCTCATCAAGCAGGGTGGGCGCCAGTTGGGCGATAGCCAGGGCCGCCTTGGTGTCGGACCCCAACTGCAGGGAGTGCTCAAGTAAATTGATGTTTTCTTCGGCACTCAGTTCGCGTGAAGCGGCCTCCAGCACCCTCGACAGGCCGGGACCATCTCCCCGTGAGATCGATTGCCGCAACAGCTCGAAATCGCCGGAATCCATACCAGCCCGTGCAGTGACCAGGGTGAGCTCAGGTTTTTCTTCGAGCAGGGCCAGCGCCGACCAGCCCAGTCCGTGTAATTGTTCGGGTGAAGCAAAATCCAGTGCGTCCTCGAAACCGCGACGCCCGGCCGGGCCGGTAGCCAGGTAAGACGAAATCCATTGATCCGGGCGTTCCTG
>DAOWGA010000314.1 GCA_030637665.1 Lysobacterales bacterium
CACTGCATGTCGCAGCGCCCGGTGCCGGCGGCCCATCTCCCGGATTAAATAGCTTCCTGTCTGGCATGCTGGCAGCAGACACCGGAACCTACGCAAACCTGCCCGGTTCTCCTTACTGTAGCCGTGGGCTCGCGAAAATCGACGCCATCGAGGTCGGCAGTGAAGTCCGATCAGCTGTCTCCCTGTTTGACGACGTGCCCGGTGACATCAGTATGGATGCCCTGCACGTGCCGCATGGTATCGTGCCGGCCATCGCGTTCAGGGTTCGCGTCAGCGGTACGACCATCGTGTTCTCGAGCGATCAGAATGGCAGTGACCCATCGTTCACAGGCTTCGCCAGGCACGCTACAGCACTGGTCATGCACATGCCGGTCCCTGAAGGCGCGACGGGCGCCGCACGGCTGCTGCACGCCCCTCCCGCTGTCATAGGCGAAATCGCCCGCAAATCCGGGGCCAAAAAACTTGTGCTCAGCCACTTCATGGCGCGAAGCTTGCGAAACCTCGATCGAAATCTGGAGGCGGTTCGAGCCAACTACAGTGGGCCGGTCCTGGTTGCCAATGATCTGGATTGCATACTGCTGACTCCATAGTCACCATGTGTTGGACATGTCGCCAGGCAAAAAGAAGCTGAAACACCGGGTCGACAGCAGGCAAAGACAGTTTCAGGGGATGAAGGTCCGGTTGTAGTCAAATGCGCTCCAAAACCGTGCAGAACTCACTTTTATTTAGTTAGTAGACCAAAGGACAAAAAAACAGGATGAAATGAGCTTTCTTCTCTGCGCCTCCTGATCGCCTTTGTGTAGTATGCCTTTATAGGTTGGCACTAAATTGTTTTCCAATTGTCTGCTCGGATTGACCTTGCCAGGTATTTTCTGTAAGACACTTACTCATTGGGCACCAAGATGAAAAAACTGCTCGCCATTCTGCCTTTACTGGCACTTCTTCCGTCCAGCGTGTTGGCTGATTTTTCCCGTTCACAAGCAGTACTGCACCCTACGTTTCCCGGTACCGGCCCGTTTATTATTGAAATCAGCGGTACTTGGCCCACCGATTGCCACCCCGGGGAGCAAAAACCGGTGGTCGAATCATTTGATGGCCATACCGTGGAAATTGGATTTGAAATCATTATCGTGCACATCACCTGCAATACCCGCGATACTCCTTACCGCGTGCTGGTGGACATGAGTGAGGTGGTCCGCACAACCAAACCCCTTGGCGATATGCTGGATATCCAAGCCAGCTTCCAGGGGGGCACCCTGGAGCAAACCCTGGAACTGGTCTGCCCGGAAGACTGGGATTGTGCAAGCCTTCCCGGGAATCAGCAATGGCCGGAACCGGGTCTTTATTATGCCTCGGGTCTGTCAAACCAGGGACTGCTGGTGGCGCGTCAAAACGCCGCTACGGTGATTTTTCCACTGGTTTATGATGAATCTGGCCGAAGTGAATGGCTGTTTACCGGCAGCCGCATGGTGGAAGACAGTTTTTTTACCAAAATTGCGCGTTTTAGCGGCGGTGATTGTTTTGGCTGCGAGCCCACCGACGCAACGCCGGACATGACGCCCATAGGCTATCTGACTGTGTTGGCTGACCGACCAGGCGTGCTGCAGGTAAAGGCTAACGATGGCCTTTTTACTGAGTACCAAAGTCTGGTGTTTGGCTACAGCACTTTCCTGGTGGGCCCGGCCGGCGAGCAATCCTTAATCGATCTTGAAGGGCGCTGGGGCATCAAAGAAAACCGGGGAACCAACCCACCACTGGGCGACCTCACGGAGTTCTTGCCGGGCGCTTTCGATATCGTCTTGGAAGATATTGTCACTGCTGATAATGGGATACTACCCGGCGGTCAGGTGAGTTACCTGGTCTCCACCCTCACCGGTGAGACGCTGGGCCAGTTGGTCTGCAATGGACAGACCGGCATTGACGGCACCACCAATGTCTGTGAGTTTATCGATCCTACCGATGCTGCAGAACCCTTATTTCTGTTTTACCAGAACGGGCCGTCCACGCTCTCCATTGAATTCGGGCGCCCCCTGATTGCCGTTGGCGTTGCACCCGGGGGCAAGGCGGTTCGGTTGGACTGATTGGGTATCTTCAGGCTGATCACTCACCCCCCAGCAGTGTTTTTAGCAGGCGGAAGCTGATCAGGGCGAGGGTGAGGAAGATGATGAAGAAAATTATCTGGCGTTGCTTGATGACTGCGCCGCGGCGTTTTTCGATCAGGCGGACCAGCCAGTCGGATACCAGGTAAACGACGATGGCGTTGAGTGTGAAGAGGAATAATTCAGACATGGGGTCAACTCCTGCCGCGGATGGATTTGTAGCATACGACCAGGAACAGAAAGCCGCCAATGACAGAGATCAACCCGCCCAGCCCCATCAAGCCCATTCCGGCGACTTCACCCAGGCGGTCCACACCCTGTGCCAGGCCGGCGGTTTTGCGCTGAACACCGTAGCCTCCAGACCAGGCCAGACCGATGATGTGCAGCAGCTGTCCTCCGCCGTATAAATACGGTTGCCAGGCGGCCATGCGCGGCGGCAATTCACCGAATCCCAGCCGGGGCAGCAAATAGTAGCTGAGGCCCATGAATGCGATGGTTACACCTACTATGGAGCCGTGGTAATGGGCCGGAATGACGATATCCAGGCCGGTTATCATGAAACCCATTACGCCACCTGCGGCGAACAGGCCCAGCGAAGATATCAGGGCGGAACGCAGGTATCTTCCTTCCAGTCCGTATTGCTTATCCGGCTTATCGGCCTTGATCAGGCTGACGAAAACAGCAAGGCCCAAAGGCAGGCAGGACAGGCCGCCATACTTCATCAACTCCGTAAACGCGAGACGGTGGCCTGGCGAGACGATATCGTGGGCCACATAGAAAAAGGGGACCGTGATAACCGGAAGCGCCAGGATGACCAGGAATGCCAGCGTCAGTCTCGGCGTCAATTCGAAGCGGCAACCACTGGCGTGGGCCAACACGACCCAGGCGACCATCATCAGCAGGGTGTGGGTGAATTGCAGCACATGGCCGCCACCCCAGAACAGAAACTCGAAATAAATTGCGCCCTCCATGCTCGGGGGAGTGCCGGCCCAGGAGGCGATGAATGCGGCAATGGCCGCTGCTGTTGTGATTGCGGCCAGTGTAATGCCGAATTGTAAGGCGCCCGTTCCGTCCAGGGTGCCTCTTAATCCACTACGAGTGACAGCTGAGCGCAGAAGGTGAGAGCCGATTCCAGCGGTAAACAAGCCCAGCCCGCTATAAAACAATGGGTGACGCAGTAAAGGCACGTAGTTGTTCATCAGCGGATCAGCTGCGCCCGCAAAGGGTGAAATGATGACAATCGCTGTGCCGGCCGCAGCCAGCAATAACGAGATACGATCCCACACTGGCAGGTCGCGGCTGGAACTCAGGCTCCACATGACACCCGCCATCGACAATAGCCAGATCAGCACGGAAAGATCGACATGCACTACCAGTGCGACCCGGAAGAAATCGATAAATGGCGTTATTTTCTGTACTGCCGGAGTTCTTGCGAGCACCAGCAGAATAGAGAAAATACCAGCGCCAACGAGCGAGGCGAGCCCCAACATCAGCCAGGCCGTGGTGGTCTTCCGGACATTGTCGCTACTGATGTGCAGGTGGTAATCGGCAGACTGCATCGAGACTCGCGTAACTCCGAAACGGACGGTCAGGGCAAGGTAACGGGCCTTGATGTCTACGTCAATGATGAATATCTATTCTGGCGCCAGTTTGCTGATCGTCCATCCAAGCGCCGCGCCGCCGGGTAGGTAATAAAAAATCGCCTCGAAAATCCACCAGGCCCAAATGCTGTCCGGAAGATTGAACACACCGGACCAGCCGGCTGCGAAGGACGCGTAGAAAATAAATGCGATAAAGCCGAATTTCATACCTTTGACAGCACCAGAACCGTCAAGCCCGGAGCGAATATTGTCATAGATGGCCGCTGCAAGCAGGGCGCTTATCAGGCCCGTGGTGATCCAGCGCGGTAACAGCGCGGCCATATCCGGCGGATACTGGACCAGTTCCGGCCGCCAGAACGAGGCATTGGCCTGGTAGGCTTCCGTTAGCACACCTTCATGGATAAGAGGACCGGTCACAAATGAGATGATCCACTGGGTCACGTAGTACGCCAGGCCACCGACAATGATCAGTTTGGGATTGATTTTCATGTGTGAACTCCTGTCCGGACTTACCGGTTTTGTGATTGTCGATTATCAGTATAGTTGCTGGGCTGGTTTACGCATTGCACGATGCGGGCGAGTCTGTTCATGTGCTATTTAAAGCTGATGCACTACACTAGGGCCTGGCAAGCGTTAACAGGCCCTAGGCACACCCATTTCATTCCAGGAATACTTTGATGTTTTCAAGAATACTCGCAACTCTATCCGGCTCATTGCTCCTCATGGTGAGTTCGGTCTCTTTCGCAGACGATCTGAACTGGCCGCGCGAGCTGGA
>DAOWGA010000321.1 GCA_030637665.1 Lysobacterales bacterium
GAAAGGGCGGCGATCAACGCACCGATGCAAGGTACTGCAGCCGACATCATCAAGCGCGCAATGATCAGCGTCGATGCCTGGCTGCAGGAAGAAAAACCCGACGCGCACCTGGTCATGCAGGTGCATGATGAACTGGTATTTGAAGTAAAAGAAAACCAGTTGGACCATTTGAAACAGGCGGTTGTTTCACGCATGTCCGAAGCGGCGGACCTGGAAATTCCGCTCATCGTGGACACCGGTTACGGCCCGGATTGGGATACTGCGCACTAACCGTGCGGTAGAATTGAAGCTATTGAATCAAGGAGAGAATCAGTATGAGTGACAATAAACCACGGCCCGAGGACGTCAGTTCACCGGATGCCATCATCAAGGCCATGTACGCGACCATTTCGGGCCCGGCCGGGAACCGCAACTGGTACCGGGAACGCAGTCTTTATATTGACGGCGCGCGCCTGATCCCCATCGGCAAGCGCGTGCACAAGGACAGCGATTTCCAGATGATGACTATCGATGAGTGGATCGATGACGCCGAGGACTATTTCGGCGAAAACGATTTCTACGAATCGGAAATCATGCGCCAGATGTATCGCTTCGGGAACATCGTCCAGGTCTTCAGTAACTAAGAAGCCCGCAACAACCTGGAGGAAGCGCCCATTGCGCGCGGTATCAACAGTATCCAGTTAGTGAAAAAGGACGGTCGCTGGTGGATCGTCACGGTTATGTGGGACAACGAGAGCAAGGATAATCCCATTCCCGAGGAGTTCCTCCCCTATCTATGGTGATCCATTCTTGAATCGCGAATAAATTCGCTCTTACGGGTTTCTGACGGCAAATCTGTAGGAGCGGATTCATCCGCGATCAGGGTTTTCCAATGAAAGCCAATCCCTGGGTTCCAGGAATTCATACAGCCTGGCTTCATCCGAACCGGGTTCTGGTTGCCAGTTGTAGCGCCAGGACACCAGCGGGGGCAGCGACATCAGGATGGACTCGGTGCGCCCGCCTGACTGCAGGCCGAACAGGGTACCGCGGTCGTAGACCAGGTTGAACTCCACGTAACGGCCGCGCCGGTACAACTGGAACTGCCTTTGCTGCTGTGTCCATGGCAGCGCTTTGCGTCGCCGCACGATGGGCAGATAGGCGTCCAGGTAGCTGTCCCCCACAGCCTTGAGGAATTCGAAACTCCGCGTAAACCCCCATTCGTTCAGGTCATCGAAAAACAGGCCGCCGACACCCCGCGCCTCTTTCCGGTGCCGCAAATAGAAGTAGCGGTCACACCACTCCTTGAAGCGCGAATAGACCTCATCACCAAATGGCTCACAAGCTGCGTACGCTGCCTGGTGCCAGCTCACGATATCAGCCTCCAGCGGATAATAGGGGGTGAGGTCATAACCGCCTCCGAACCACCAGACCGGAGCCTCCCCGTCTTTTTCCGCGATAAAAAATCGAACATTGGCATGACTGGTTGGCACATGCGGGTTTTCCGGGTGAATGACCAGGGAAACGCCCAGCGCTTCGAAGCTCCTGCCCGAGAGTTCAGGCCTTGCCGCCGTGGCGGATGGGGGCAGGCTGACGCCCGTTACATGGGAGAAATTCACGCCGGCCTGCTCAAACACCGCCCCGCCATTCAACACACGGGTACGTCCGCCTCCACCCAGGGCCGGCCCGTCATGGCCCTCTTCGCACGTGTCGCGCGACCAGGCGTCTTCGAAAAACACTGCTTTGGAGTCCTCATTCTCCAGCTCCAGGCAAATCTGATCCTGCAGGTCCAGCAGGTAATTCTTGACCAGGCTTGTGGAAATGCTTTCACCGGGGTTCATTTTCATCCCTCCCGAAGTACCTGGCCGCTGGTCAGGTCGCGAATTTCACTGGGCCTGATCCCGCCACCCAATTGACCCTCGACAACGCCGCCAAGGGCGGAACCAAAATACCGTTCCAGTTGCGTAAAGCTCCTGGCTGGTTCGGCCCGCCCCGGATTCGCACTGGTGGACACAATCGCGCCGTCGAAGGCAGCGCACAGGTCCCGGCAAACCGGGTGGGCGCTGATCCTGAGTGCAATCGTGTCATGCTCTCCGGCCAACCAGTCCGGCACGCCATCGCCCCTGGGAAACAACCAGGTGACCGGGCCGGGCCAGGCGGCCATGGCTCGCTCCTTTTGCTCACTGCTCACTGTCTGGATAAAGGGTTGGATGTGTTCGAAAGTATCAGCAATCAGGATCAAGCCGGCTTCGATGGGCCGGTCCTTCAGCGCCAGCAGACGCCGGACAGCCGTTTCATTTCCCGGGTCGCAACCCAGCCCATAAACGGCCTCGGTGGGATAGGCGATGATTCCTCCATCCCGCAGGCATTGCGCAGCCTGGCTGACGGTCAGGAGGCTGTGACCATGCACCGGGGTTTTACTCGCCGGCGGTTCCAGCGGCCGGCTTC
>DAOWGA010000344.1 GCA_030637665.1 Lysobacterales bacterium
AATCCCGATGAACCAGGCGTAGTTGTACAGCTCGATCAGCAGGCCGCTTCCGCTGACGACTCCGGCCTGGACCAAAAAGCCGGGTACATTGGGCAAAACGCCCATCAGAAGTGCAATCACGGCGCGGGCATTGACGCCGGCGTACTGGCCATTGCGCCGGTAGAGATCCGTGACATTGAGCTCGGTTTTCCGGACCAGGAAATAATCCACCAGGATGATGCCGATCACCGGGCCCAGCAGTGCGGAATATCCGATCAGCCAGGTGAAGATATAGCCACTGGGGTCGGCCAGCAGTTTCCAGGGCATCATTACGATACCAATGACACCGGTGATATAACCGCCGCGTTTAAAGTCGATTTTCGACGGCCACATATTGGAAAAACTGTTAGCCGGGCCCACTACGTTGGCGGCTGCATTGGTGGATATGGTCGCGATGACCACGGCCACCATGGAAAAGAACACCAGTACCGGCGAGTCGAACCGGCGGACCAGAACCACCGGATCCCAGATTGCTTCGCCAAAGATCACAATGGTGGCGGATGTCACTGCCACGCCAATGAAAGCGAACAGCGTCATCGTGGTGGGTAGCCCAGAAAGCTGGCCGACTATCTGCGCGCGTTGATCCTTTGCGTAGCGGGTAAAGTCCGAGATGTTCAGGGTCAAGGTAGCCCAGAAGCCCACCATGGCTGTCAGGCTGGGGAAGAACAGTTGGTAAAATTCCCGTCTGTTATTGAACTGGGACTTCGCCTGCAGCATGGGCCCGAATCCATCAGCGCGGGTGTACGCCCAGGCCAGCAAGGCCAGGCCGCACAGCAGCAGGAATGGCGCTGCCAGGTGCTCCAGTACCTTGATCGAGTTGATGCCTTTCCAGATCAGCGTGATGTTCATTGTCCAGAACAGCATGAAGCAGGCGAATTGCACCCAGTGCACTCCCACCCAGTCCGGCATAAGCGCGGGCAGGCTGGCGACGCCGGGAAACAGGATCAGCACGATGGTGTAGATGGCCGCGCCACCAATCCAGGTCTGGATGCCAAACCAGCCACAGGCGACGATGGCGCGCAAAAACGACGGAATGTGGGCGCCATTGATGCCAAAGGAAGCACGTGCGAATACCGGGAAGGGAATGCCGTATTTTGTGCCCGCGTGTCCGGACAGCGCCATTGGGATGAGTACGATCAGGTTGCCGAGTAATACGGTCCACATGGCCTGCTGCCAGCTCATCCCGCCGTTGATCAGAGAAGCGGCAATCATGTAGGTGGGGATGTTGACGGCCATTCCGACCCACAGGGAAAAGAAAGAGATGGCTTTCCAATCGCGTTGGACCAGGGGCACCGGAGCGATGTCAAAATTAATCAGTTCCGCATCAGAACCGGCTGGCAGCGCATACTCCTGGGTGGCCTCGGGTATTGGCACGAATCAGCTATTTCCCACCGGGATTTCCGCCAGGCTGCGGTCGAATACGTCCAGCAGTTCATCCGCCTGGCCGGCATCGAGGCTCAAAGGAGGCGCAACGCGCACCACGTTACCGAACAGGCCGCCTTTGCCAACCAACACGCCCTTGTCCTTGCACTTGTCCATGAACAGCAGAGTTTCCTCGCTCGCGTACTCCTTGCTGACACGGTCCTTGACCAGTTCCATGCCAAGCAGCAGGCCTTTTCCGCGTACATCGCCGATCAGGCGGTGCTTTTTCATCAGTTCCCGCATGCCGTCTTTCAGGCGTCGCCCCATGGCCTTTGCATTGGCGACCAGGTTTTCTTCAGCGATCACGTCCATGGTCGCCCTGGCCTGTGCGGTCTGCATCGGGTCACCGCCGAAGGTGTTGAAATACAGCTTACCCTCGAACGCCTTTGCGTCCTCGGTTTTCATCAGCACCGCGCCGATGGCCGCGCCGTTACCAAAACCCTTGGCCATGGTGACCATATCGGCATCGATATCCAGCTCTTTGCTCAGCAGGAATTCACCGCCACAGCGACCGGCACCGGTCTGAACTTCGTCCGAGATGTAGCGCCCGCCGTAGTTGTGGACGATTTCGGTGACGCGGTGAAAATACTCGACAGGCGGGTCGATGAAGCCGCCGACACCCATGATGGGCTCCGCGATAAACCCGGCGATTTTTCCGTGAGTGGAAGTCTGGATAGTGGTTTCGACATTTTTTGCACATTCCAGGTCGCAACTGTCCGCCTTCTGCATGAAGGGGCAGCGGTAGCAATTGGGTTCCAGTGCGCTGGTGGCCTGGGCGTTGGGTTGTGCGCGGTAACGCCAGGTATGGTGGCCGCACTGGGCCAGCGTGGCCGCGGTGCCTCCATGGTATCCATGGCGCAGGTTGATGATGATGGTCTCGCCGGTGGACTGACGGGCGGCCATAAAGGCAAGTTCATTGGCTTCCGAACCGGAGTTGGTAAACGAGGCAACGTCCAGCCCTTCCGGCGCCTCGGCCACCAGCGCCTCGGCCAGTGCGGTCACGTGGCGCGAGAGGTAAAGCAGGCTGGTGTGCTGAATCTCGTCATCCTCCAGCATTTTCATCAGTTTTTTCTTGATCTTCGGATGGTTGTGGCCGGCCGAGATGCAGACAATGCCGCCGATGGCGTCAAGGTAGCGCCTGCCCTGTTCATCCCAGACGTATGCCCCTTTTGCCCTCACCAGTTGCAGGGCTTCACCATGGTAATGGTGCGCATTGGGCAGGAAATGCCGCTTGCGGAAGGCGAGCAGGTCTTCATTGCGGGCAGTGTCATTGTTACTGTCAGGAGCAGTCGGAATGGACTGCAGAACTTCTTCCGGCCTCATGTTTCAATCTCCGTGAATGTCAGTGTTCGGTCAGTGGCCCATAGGATTCCGGACGACGGTCGCGGAAGAATTGCCAGTTGTGTCTGACTTCCCGGACCATGTCCAGATCGAGGTCCGCCATTAGCAATTCATCTTTGTCTCTGCTGGCCTGCGCGACAATTTTCCCGCGCGGATCAACAAAGTAAGATGAACCGTAGAACTCGCCGATCGACCAGGGTTCCTCGTTGCCAATCCGGTTGATCGCTGCAACGAAATAGCCATTGGCGACAGCGTGAGCCGGTTGCTCCAGCTCCCACAGGTATTCCGATAAACCCGCCACGGTCGCGGACGGATTGAACACAATTTCCGCACCGTTCAGTCCCAGAACCCTGGCGCCTTCGGGGAAATGCCGGTCATAGCAGATATAGACACCCACCTTTCCGTAGGCTGTATCGAACACGGGATAACCGAGGTTTCCGGGCTTGAAAAAGAACTTCTCCCAGAACCCGGCGACCTGGGGGATGTGGTTTTTACGGTACTTACCGAGATATTTGCCGTCCGCGTCGATA
Source organism: Lysobacterales bacterium (assembly GCA_030637665.1). Lineage (GTDB taxonomy): Bacteria > Pseudomonadota > Gammaproteobacteria > Xanthomonadales > SZUA-36 > JAJRRA01. The sequence goes on from DAOWGA010000344.1 coordinate 3,333, forward strand.
ACGGCAGCCGTGTTGTAGTGGATGCCGGTAATGTGCTCTTCGTAGATCGGTACGATGATGACCATATTGTATTTTCGGGCATATTCGCACATCAGTTGGGTGGTTGGGCCGTCCGGGATGGGTTCGGCGGCATGGTACCACTTGGTATCCTGCGACGGGCAAAAATAGGGGCCGGTAAAAATTTCCTGGAAACACAGCATTTGCACGCCCTGTTTTCCGGCTTCGGTGATATATGGGATGTGCGCCTCGATCATCGCTGTGCGGTGTTCTTCCACCGATGCGCCCGTGTCGAGCTTGTTGGCCATCTGGATTATGCCGGCTTTCACGATTCTTGACATGGCTATTCCTCTGTACGCTGGTTTCGATTTCCCGGCTTCAATACCTGGGGTTGAACGGCCCGCGCGCCACGTATTGGCCGAAGCCCTCGTCCACAGCCGCCAGGCCATCATCCACGGCCACTGTTCCGCGCAGGATGGTTGTGCGGCATTTACCCTGGACTTGCCAGCCCTCGTACGCGGAGTAATCGACCCTCATGTGGTGTGTATCGGCCGAGATAGTGTGTTTCATTTCAGGGTCGAACACGATGATGTCAGCATCAGAACCCACCGCGATGGTGCCCTTGCGCGGAAACAGACCGAATATCTTCGCGGCCATCGTGGAAGTAACTTCCACAAATTTGTTCAGCGAAATACGGCCCTGATGAACGCCCTCGGAGTACATCAGTTCCACGCGGTGCTCGATGCCCGGTGCGCCATTGGGGATTTTTGAGAAATTATCGATCCCCATTTCCTTCTGATTGGTACAGAATGGACAATGGTCTGTGGCTACGTGTTGCACCAGGTTCTGGTTGATCGCGGCCCACAGGGCTTGCTGGTCTTTCGGCTTGCGCAGGGGTGGGCTCATCACGACTTTTGCACCCTCGAAACCCTCTTCGAAATAGAGTGACTCATCCAGCAGCAAATACTGTACGCAGGTTTCCGCGTGCACTTTCTGGTTGCGCAGCGTGGCGGCCTTGACCCGGGCCAGGGATTCCTCGCAGGTCATGTGCACGATGTACAGCGGACATTCCGCCTGGTATGCGAGGTCGATCACACGGCCGCTGGCCTCCGCTTCGCAGATGGGCGGACGTGACAATACGTGGTAACGGGGTTCGGTTTTACCTTCGGCAAGGAACTTCTGCACCAGGTGGTCGACCATGTCGCCATTTTCAGCGTGGGTGGTGATGATGCCGCCGTGTTTCACCAGTTCTTTCATCAGTTCAAACATCTGGCGGTCGTCGATCATCAATGCGCCCTTGTAAGCCATGAAAGTTTTAAAGGAATTGATGCCGTGTTCGTTGATCACACGCGGGATTTCCTTGCGCGTGCTCTCATTGAAGTCGGTCACGGCGCAATGGAATGCGTAGTCTCCTGCAGCGTGCCCATCCGCTTTGCGATGCCACTCGCCGATGGCGGCTTCGAGGCTGTCTCCCTGGGTCTGGATGGCGAAATCAATGATGGTAGTGGTGCCGCCGTGAAGTCCGGCCAGGGTTCCCGAATGGAATGTGTCACTGGCGAAGGTGCCCATGAAAGGCAATTCCATGTGAGTGTGGGCATCGATACCCCCTGGAAAGAGGTAGCAGCCTTCAGCATCGATGACGCGGTCGGCGCTTTCATCCAGTGTGTCCGCGATGGCGGCGACTTTCTCATCCTTCACCAGAACGTCAGCGCGATAATGGTCGGTGGCGGTGACGATCGTGCCGTTTCTGATCAGCAGCTTGCTCATGGATTTTCTCCTTGCCGACGTAAAGTCCAGAGTACCATCTCGCGAATGTGGAATGGTAACCTGAGTCCATATCCCGTGTGAAAATCAAAACAGGGCTCTGTACCCCTGAACCTAGTGTAGTATCAAGCCTGAATTGATGGGTTCAGCGAGTCGTGAAGTGGTTGGGCGCAAGGCACGTCTCGCCGGCAATGGCTGGCCCTTGACCAGAGGCGTAACACCGCGAACGACCGCTTCACGGCTCGCCCGAAGGGAGCTACCCAGATGCTCCAATACGGCGTTGCAGCCCTTGAAAAGGACATGCCATTTCCTGCAGACTGCGTCTTGTCTTGGAACATCTGGGTAGCTCTGAATCCACCAATTCAGGCTTGACACTACACTAGCAGGAGACAGCCATGGATTCATTCATGCAAGCTGCAATCGAGGAAGCCCGCCAGGGATTATCAGAAGGCGGGATTCCGATTGGCTCTGTACTTGTGTATAAAAACAGGATTATAGGCCGCGGCCACAACCGCCGTGTCCAACAGGGCAGTGTCGTACTTCACGGTGAAATGGATGCGCTGGAAAACGCCGGCCGCCAGGCAGCCGGGGTCTATCAACAAAGCACCATCTACACCACGCTGTCTCCCTGCCCGATGTGTTCCGGAGCGATCCTGTTGTACGGCATCCCCAGCGTTGTGGTCGGGGAAAACAGAACTTTCGAGGGAGAAGAACAACTGCTCCGCTCGCACGGCGTGGAAGTGACTGTTGTGCAGGATGAGGAATGCATCAGCATGATGCAGGACTTCATCAAAACCAGGCCCGGTCTCTGGAACGAAGACATCGGCGCTTGAACCGGGAATCCATTCAGCCGGTTTCCACCACGGGTTGGGCGAGGATCCAGAGACTCAGCATGGTGTAAGCCACCATCAACAGCAGCATCGGGATCTGGCTCAAAAGTGCCGCACGATTGCGGTGGAAAGTGCGCAGCGCCATCACGTGCGCCAGCCAAACGGCGATGATGTGGCCGGTTACGATAGCGATGACCGAGGTGTACCAGACGAATCGTGCGTTGACGACACCGATGTCCACCATGTACAGCTTGGTGCCGAACAGGTCCCAGCCCATGCCGAAGGGATCGGAAACCAGCGGGATGATGTATTGCCCAACGATCGCGAGGTAGGACAGGTAGTGTGCGAGATGATAAGCCAGTGCAATGGGAACCAGGCTCAACACGAACAGCCCCCCAACCTGCCGGACAGAAATGCCGACCCGGTCGGCGGCAGGGACGCTAAACAGCATCAGCGCGCTGAACAGAAGGTATAGCAACTGGAACAGGAGCAGGAAGGTAATGAGGGCGATAGTTCCGACAGCGGCGACGGCGTTGCCGGTGATGTCCTGCAGGGCAATGATCAATGGCCGCAGAGTTTCCGAATAGATCATCCACCTGGCCAGGTCAGCCCATAAAGAGGTTGCCAGCAGGCCGTCAAAAGTCACGCTGGACAGCATGACCAGCACGAACACCATGGACGGGGTTGATATGGGCCTGGATGTCAACAGGCCCACGGCCCACGGGCGCAGATTCCATTCGCGCTGGTCCTGTGCCGCAGCTTCGAAACATTCAAGGCAGTTCACGCAGCCCGCGAAACGATCGCGGCAGATTCCGGACCCGCAGGCAGCGCATACCGCTGCATCAGCGACTCGGATCTCGCTGGGTGCAAAGCGGGCGAGGAACCCGAACACCACGGTGAATGCTTCGCCGTTGCGCAACCAGCTGCGCCGTCCAAACAAAAACATGCCCGTCAATGTGATCGTGCTGTAAATCAACGCTGCTTTGGCCAGGCTGGCGGGGGTGTCGCTTTCCGGCCAGATCAGCTCCGCCCAGACAAACCAGGCGAATAGCAAAACGGCAGGCCGGCGCCCAGGCCAGCCGGGCCAGCGCAGGGAAAGTCCGAAGCGATGGGAGGGGAACAGGGTCAGCCAGAGGCTTTCAGCCCATCCATATAGGGCGGACCAGGGATTGATGACGGTCCACAAGTCGCCGGCGAGCCCGGAGATATAGGCGAACCCGACCCACCAGATGACCCAAATGGCGGTAGGAGCGATATTCTCGAAGGGATTTTCAGGACCGATATATCCGCTGGCGATGACCAGCGCCAGCCACCCGACTGAAAAGGCCCGAAGCATTCGGACCAGAAATGGGCTGGCCAGAATGCGGCCAACGGGATTTTCCAAAAGATTGAACCGGGGGTAATGTTCAAAGATGCGCTCGCCGCGCATAAAAAATGCGATTACCACAAAAGACAGCGCTACGGCGGCCGCGGCGCCCCCGATATACAGGCCGAGCGGTACCGGGAGGTCGTAGCGCTGTGCAAACCCGTGCGCGGAAACACCGCTCGGAACAATGGCCAGCAAGCAGCCCGCTTGAGTGAATTTCACGCCCACGTTTACGGGTGACTCAATCGGCACTAATCCGGATACACTTCGAGGTATAGCAGGGCTTCATCACCGTGCCCATGCTCCCCGCCGAAGCCATGGCTGGTAATCGGGAAGCGGCCGGTCGCATGGGCCTCGAAGGTCACACTGGTGGGCGCCTCGGGTGAGACTTCGAACTCGATGTCGTATCCGTGCAGATGCAGTTTTACCGGCTCGTCGCTTTTCCACGCCAGGTCAATAGTCTCGCCCTGAGTCACGCGGATGGAATTTTCTTCAAGCTGAACCATGCGCTCGCTGATGACAAGTTCGATGGTCCTGATGGACGTCTCATCCGCACCTGCATTGGCCGGTGCAGGAACGGAAAAAAGCAGCAGGGTGGCGAACATCGGGCACCACAATGAATATCTTGAAGTTTTCATGAATATTACTCATGCAGGCATTTCTCCGAGTATAGTCTATTGTTATAGGAGTGCTGCTTTTGTGTTACTTATGTGCTACCTATTGGGGGGTGGCCAAGAAAAAACCATAAAATGGAATAGAAAGACTAATGGAGAGCGTAATGAAAAGTATTGTTTTAGTGCTGGTAATCTGCTTGCTGGGGATTCCTGTTGTGGGCAAGGCAGAAATCCTCGCCATGTCGAACTACGAATCCAAACCGGATGATTCACTGAAGGAATTGAAGATGCCATTTGGCACCCAGACGCGGCGTGAAGGCATTGCCATTTTTGACGTAGATCCGGAATCAGACACTTACGGCGATATCCTGATCGACATTCCATTGCCATCGGACCTGGTGGCGCACCATGTGTTCTGGAATCGTGATCACACCAAGATTTACCTGACAGCGCTGGGCAAGCCGGAACTGCGTGTCATTGATATGACACAGAATCCGTACCGGGTGAAAGTGATCGATGTTCCCGATTGCGAGGTGGGGGAGGATGTCGTTTTCTCCGAGGACAATACCCGGTGGTATGAAACCTGCATGGGTTCGAGCGTCGTAGTTATGGGGGATGCCGTAAATGATACTTACACGAAAACCATTCAGTCGAATGTGCCGTACCCACACGGAATAGCCATCCATGAGGGCATTGATCGTATGCTGGTGACCAGTACCGTCAGGGCAAACGATCTGCAGGATGCCGGCGAGGTCATAGGCGTGCTCGAGGCAAGCACCGGAAAGCCTTTGTCTCAGATCAGGGTTTCCGACAAACCCTCGCCATCCGGTGAAGCCCCGGTGGAGATAGTCTGGGTACCGCAATCCGACCCACCCGTAGCCTGGATTACCAACATGTACGGCGGTACTTTGTGGACCCTGACCTGGAATTCTGAAAAGGGGGATTTTGAAGCAGATAAAGGCTTTGATTTTGCAGGCACTGGCGCCGGGGTTCCGCTGGAAATATATTTCAACGAGACGGGCACGGAAATGTACGTCACGACGTCGAATCCGGGCAAAATGCATTTCTTCGATCTGGGCGAAGATAAGAAAACCGTAAGCCTCACCAAGACGCTGGATACCGCCGGCGGGGCCCACCATGTTGCATTTACCGGCGACGGGCGATACGCCTATGTGCAAAACTCCTTTATCAATCTGCCGGGAATGAGAGATGGCTCCATCTCAGTGGTAGACATGGAGTCACGGGAAGTGATCGACACCATCAACACCTTCAAGGACAACGGCCTGAACCCGAACTGCATTGTCTTGCTGAGTGACTGGAACGATCCGATGGGTCACTGATCATCGTTGGGCTTGACCGACTGCCTCAGGGACTGTTAACAGGCCCTGGCTGTCAGTGACAAAAAAGGGCCGGGAGTGTTTTCTCCCGGCCCAGATTTTATACATCCCTTCTGTTTAGTGTGACCCACTTGGGCCGAGGCCCAGAACACAGAAAATTGGGGGGGACTGTGCGTGGGTCACATACTAATGATAGGACAGATTTACTTCTGTGCAAGCTTCTTTTGTAATTATTTTCAAATTAGTCCTCCAAACCGAGTCTTTTATGCATGATTGGGCTGGTAGTCGTGTACTGCAGGCGTACTTTTTGCTCGGGATGGATGTGTTTCTGTACACCAAAAGCGGCCAAAGCAGCTTCGTGAAATCCGCTCAGAATGAGTTTTTTCTTGCCCGGGTAGCAGTTGATATCGCCAACCGCGAATATTCCCGGCACACTGGTCTGGAATTTTTCAGTATCCACCCGAACCTGGCGTTTTTCGATATCGAGGTCCCAATCTGAGATCGGACCGAGATTTGGTGCAAGTCCCCAGAACACGAACACATCATCGGCCCTGACAATATGCAGTTCGCCTTCGGGATCGACGATTTCAAGTCCACCGAATTGGCCATCCTGTTCAATCACGGCACGGACATTGCCATGGAATTGCTTCAGGCTGACGCCATCGGCAAGCGACTTCAACTTGCTTACCGATGCGGGTTGTGCCCGGTACTCGGCCCGGCGGTGGACCAGTGTGATGCGGTTTGCCTTGCCATGCAGTTCCAGTGTCCAGTCCAGCGCTGAATCTCCGCCACCCAGAATCAGAAGGTCTTTCCCGGCCAGTGAGTCTGGTTCGGAAATCTTGTAGTGAATTTTCTTGTTTTCCCATTGCTCGGCTCCGCGCGCCCGCAGTCGGCGTGCCTGAAATGCGCCAAGGCCGGCGGCCAGGATGACCGTGGCCGTGTCAAAGCGGGTGCCAGTCGAAGTTTCCAGCAGGAAACGGCCATCATCCTTGTGTTCCAGAGTAGTGACTGTCTGGCCCAGGTGGAAATCGGGCTCGAACGGCTTGATTTGTTCCATCAGGCGGTCCACCAGTTCCTGGGCGCCACACACCGGAATGGCCGGAATATCATAAATGGGTTTGTCGGGGTACAGTTCAGTGCACTGGCCGCCGACATGCCTGAGCGAGTCAACCACGTGTGCATGGATGTCCAGCAGTCCCAGTTCAAAAACCTGGAAAAGGCCACAGGGGCCGGCGCCGATGATTACTACGTCTGTTTTGATTGTCATTTTCTGCCTGCGGAAGCCGTCTGATAGGCCGGTGGGTTATGTGCCGGCACGTGATCTGCTAACTTGGGATGAACTGGCCGGATTCAAGACATTAAAAGCACACGAAAATGAGTAAAACAAGGGAAATACGCCTGGAGCCTTCCTGGAAGGCACGGCTGGCAGCTGAGTTTGATGCGCCATATATGCACGAGTTGCGTCAATTCCTGCTGGAGCGAAAGCGAGGCGGGGCCGTAATCTACCCACCGGGTGACCAGATATTCAATGCGATGGATTCCACTCCGTTTGACGCAGTAAAAGTAGTCATCCTGGGGCAGGATCCTTACCACGGTCCGGGACAGGCCCATGGTTTGTGTTTTTCAGTACGGGACGGTGTGGTCGTACCGCCGTCGCTGGTCAATATTTACCAGGAAATTGCCGCTGACCTTGGCAGCCTTCCCCCGCCCGGCGGCAACTTGCAGCACTGGGCGGAGCAGGGCGTCCTTCTTCTCAACGCTGTTCTAACCGTGGAACGTGGCCAGGCCGGCGCCCACCAGGGCAAAGGATGGGAACGATTCACCGACCGTATCGTCAGCGAACTCAATGAAGGCCGTGAGGATCTTGTTTTCATGGTATGGGGCAGCTACGCGATGAAAAAAGGTGCACACATCGACCGCGATCGCCACCTGGTTCTGACCGCCCCGCACCCTTCACCACTGTCCGCTCACCGCGGATTCTTCGGCTGCCGCCACTTCTCCAAAACCAATGCCTGGTTGCAGCAGCACGGCCAGACACCAATTCGCTGGACTTAGCATTCTGACCTGCGGCTTATGGGTTAAACACCTTCAATGCATCGTCCAGGGGCATCCAGTTGACGTGAGTGTCATGAAAAACGTGAGCCTGGGGTTCGCGGTCAATCGGCCCGTCGATGCAGCCCAGCGCCACGTGGGTCTCACCGGCCCAGCGCTGGGATTCGAACAGCATGGTACTGCCGCAGGTGTTGCAGAAACCACGCCGTGCTCCTGGTGAAGACTCGTACCACGTCAAGTGGTGATCGCCGTTCAGGAGCGTGAAGTGATTGCTTTCGAATCCCACCCAGGTGACGTAACCCGCTCCGTGAGCGCGGCGGCACATGGTGCAGTGGCAGTGAGCGCACCATTTGCTGGGCAATTCCAGGGAAAACCTGACAGCGCCACACAGGCAACCGCCTTCAACTTGTCTGGATTCAGTCATGAGTTCTTCCTCAATTCATCAGTACATAGGCCGCCAGCCTGGCCCAGATTAGCATCAGCAAAAGACAGCTTGCCGCATAGGCGGTAAACCGGTGCATCACCCGGTTGTAAGTGCAGTGAACAAAGCTGTGCACGTAACGAAGAGCTACGTAAGCCCAGGCCAGTTGTACCAGAAACTGGTCCTGGATCATCAGCACCATGGAAAGCAGTGCGGCGACGTAGAATAACACCGGCAGTTCGAACAGGTTCTTCAGATTATCCGCCTGACGGGGCGATTCGGTCAGCAGCGACTGGCTGTGAACACGGGTGTCGAGATTTTGTGGGTTGATGTTCTTACGCCGAATTTCGCTCAGGCGGGTGACATACATGTAAATCCAGACAGCAAAGGTCAGAAATACCTGGGCGAGTAGCGGCAGCAGCATCGGTTTGTAGAACATGTGGATCACCCTGTTTGTTTAACAGGATCATTTTATCAGAAGCGCTGAGCTTTTCAGGCCTGTCAAGTTGCGTGGCGAGAACTGCCGGACCGTGCCCGCCTGCTTGTCAATAGCTTCTGCGATGATAGTAACGATCGTATCGACTGTATCGGTTATGGCGGTCGTAACGGTCAAACCGGCTTTCGTATGGATCCGGCTTTTTGTACAGCGCTGCGTCGATGATAGACCAAAGGTGAATGATCCAGCCCAACAGTATCAGCCAAAGTAAGGCAGTCAGCACGAACATGAACCCTGCCACCATCCATCGTCCCTGCAAAAGCTGACCCAGGCCCGGTATAAAAAAACTCGCCAGTGCAGCGATCACATTTCCGCAGCTTCCGTTTTCCATTTTTTAGCTCCCGCTTGATTATCTCTGGAATAAGAAATGCAGAAATCATGCCAGCAGCCAGATTCGGGATATTGGCGCAATATGCTGACTGATGTTTGATAGATGAATTGGGTTTTAGCCCCTGAAATGAAGTGAACGGGGCTAATTGTTGGTGGAATTAGCCATCTGGATGATGTTCGTTGGCAATGCTTGCCGCTGCGGCATATCAAAGCTGCGTTTGCCGCCGCCCCCGCAGGGACGAAATTGCATGACGTGTTCTATCAGTGGCTGCATGGGGTCCCAGGCCAGCGCCCGGCCGCAGAAAGTATCGCCGGTGGGTGTGTTGATTACGACATTGTGGGAACCGTCGGCTGCCAGCCAGCGATCCACGATTTCAGTTTTACGCGGAACGACCATGCCATTGAATATGTTGTCTTCGACGCCGATGCCAGATCGCCAGTTCTCAGGCACCGGCTGGGGAAAAAATATCCCGAGCTGGCGGAGTTCCTTCACCCGCATAAGCGACCAGTCAATTTGACTGGCAGACTGCAGCAAAAAAGCAGTGGACAAAATGACCGGCGGACTCGCCGGAAATACTTCGATCTCCTCTTCCTGCTGGGTGAGTTCGGGCTGTTCTGCCGCAGGAACGGGCACAGGTTCATCCTGCCGGGTTTGGATTTCGGGCGTCTCCGGTTCAATTATTTCGATAAAAGGGCTCTTAAGCGATTCTTCCATTAGCAGGTTCACAATTATGGAGGAAACACCTGGTTCTGACGCCGGTTCCCTGGTGACCGGAATCAGCAGCAACAGGGCATGGAGCGCGATGGCAAGGCAAAGCCAAAGGCCGTCACGGGCTTTCAATTGCCTGTTTGTTGATCCAGCTGAATACATGCGGAGAAAAACCCAATTCACGCTAATTTCGAGCATTTTATTATGCCGGAAACAGATTAAAATCCTGTTAACCCGGTTTTGTCATGAAAATCACTGTTCGGTGAAGTTGCAGCGTTATAATAGGTGTTTAGCAAAACTCACCGCACAAGGAAAAAGTAAAATGAGCTACCGCCATGTAAAAATTCCGGAATCCGGGCAGAAAATTACTGTCAGCGACAACCGACTCAATGTACCGGACAACCCGATCCTGGGTTTCGTGGAAGGCGACGGCATCGGCCCCGATATCACCCGCGCCGCCATGCGTGTCTGGAATGCGGCGGTCGAAAAGGCATACGGTGGCAACAGAAAAGTGCACTGGGCGGAGCTTTACCTGGGTGAAAAAGCCGCGGGCATCTACGAAGGTGACTATTTCCCGGCCGAAACACTGGATGCCATCAGGGATCTGATCGTTGCGATCAAGGGCCCTCTGACCACACCGATCGGTGGCGGTTTCCGTTCGCTTAATGTGTCTCTTCGCCAGGAACTGGATCTTTATGCATGTGTGCGCCCGGTGGAATACTTTGACGGCGTGCCGTCTCCGATGAAGCGTCCGGAAGAGGTGAACGCCATCATCTTCCGTGAAAATACTGAAGATGTGTATTGCGGCATTGAGTACCAGTCCGGTACGCCGGAAAACCAGAAATTGGCGAAGTTTCTGCGTGAGGAAATGGGCGTGGATTTCTTCCAAGACGCGGGCCTGGGCATTAAACCGATCTCTCCCTTTGGATCCAAGCGACTGGTAAGGAAAGCTATCCAGTACGCCATCGATAACGGGCGCAAGAGCGTTACCCTGGTGCACAAGGGTAACATCATGAAATTTACCGAGGGTGCGTTCCGCAACTGGGGTTACGAGCTGGCCCGTGAAGAGTTCGGCGACGTCACCATCACTGAAGACGAACTGTGGGAGAAATACGACGGCAAACCGCCCGAAGGCAAGATCGTTATCAATGACCGCATCGCCGATATCATGTTCCAGCTGATGCAGCTGCGCCCGGCTGAATTCGAAGTGCTGGCGACCATGAATCTGAACGGTGATTATCTTTCTGACGCCATGGCGGCGGAAGTCGGAGGAATGGGTATTGCCCCGGGCGCCAACATGGCGGACCACGTGGCTGTATTCGAAGCCACCCACGGCACTGCGCCCAAATACGCCAATCTGGACAAGGTCAATCCAAGCTCTTTGATGTTCTCCGGCTCGATGATGTTTGACTACATCGGCTGGCGTGAAGTCTCAGAGCTGATCAGCCAGGCATTTGCCAAAACCATAGCCGCAGGTATCGTCACCTACGACTTCGCCCGCCAGATGGAAGGTGCGACCGAAGTTTCGACTTCCGGTTTTGCCGATGCCCTGATCGAGCGCCTCTGAGCCGGTTCGGATATTTCGATGAAGCCGGGACTGTTCGAGGCAAGCGCAAACTGCCTGGCCCTGGCTGATCCGCAAGAAAAGTGTTCCGCTGTGTCGGTCCTGGCCGGCGCGGTGGAGCGGGGCGCCTTTCAATGGGACCCCGCCGTCCCGGTCAAACCAATCGCCGCACCCGGCCGGCCTTTAAGGCCCGAGCTGGTCGCCCCTTCAGCCGTGCCGCGCCGCCGCCTCGGCAGTGATGAAGGCAGGGCCGCTCTGGTGCATGCCATCGCCCATATTGAATTCAATGCGATAAATCTGGCGCTGGATGCTGTGTATCGATTTCGCGGCATGCCGGCTGAGTACTACGCAGACTGGATTTCGGTGGCGCAGGATGAGGCGCGTCATTTCCTGCTGCTGCAAGCCAGGCTGGAGCAGCTTGGCCGGAAATATGGTGATTTTCCCGCGCATAACGGCTTGTGGGAAATGGCTGAGAAGACCGCGGACAGCTGTCTTGTCCGGATGGCGCTGGTGCCAAGGGTGCTGGAAGCACGCGGGCTGGACGTGACCCCGGGCATGATCGAGCGCCTCAGGTCGGTAGGCGACCAGGACACCATTGCCGCGCTGGACGTGATCCTGGCGGAAGAAGTCCGCCATGTGGCGGTAGGAACGCACTGGTTCAATTTTTGCTGCGAGCGGGAAAATAAGCCGCCTGCAGAGACATTCCTGGAACTGATTCGGAGTCGATTCACCGGCTCGATACGTGGCCCGTTCAATTTGGAGGCCCGTGCTGAAGCCGGGTTCACGGCGCATGAAATGAAGGCCCTGATGGCCGGTATCGGCTGA
>DAOWGA010000047.1 GCA_030637665.1 Lysobacterales bacterium
AACCCATGGGGATCAGCGTACCGGAAGGTGATCCTCCGGTGCGCACGGCCACGCCAATCAGGATAGGCAGCATCAGGACGACGATGGGTGTGTTGTTGATGAACGCGCTCAGTATTGCTGTAATCAGGATCGTGAACAAGAGTGAAATAGCCGGGCCCTTGCGCCACAAACGGGCCAGCAAGCGGCCCACCGGCTCAAGCGCACCAGTGCGAATCAATCCCTGGCCGACCAGCATCAGTCCGCAAACCGCGACCAGGGCTTTGTGCCCGAAACCGAGCAAAAACTCACTGGGCTGGAGAATCCTGCCGTCTGATTCGAAAGGGAACAGTGTGAACCCGACCGTCAGCGTGACCAGGACCACGAGGCTGGTGGTCTGCAAAGGAATGCTTTCCCGCGTGAACAGGATGAGCGCCACGAAGATGAGGACCATCACGGCCAGCGCATGCGTATTGGGGAGTGCGAATTCCAGCATCTTTATCTTTGTCCCGGTTCGCCTTGCCTGATCAGCAGGCTATATCCTCCAGTTGCTGTTTGAGCTTTTCGCGCGATTCCGCCGGTGGCATACAGTGCATGCCACGGCACAGCCAGGCAGTTGCCGGCTCATCGGACTGGTATTCTCGCAGAATGCCGGGCAATTTGCCGTTCTCTGGGCCGATCTGGTAGCAGTCTACCTGATAGTTGGTTTCGGCCCACTGTTTCCACTCTTGCTGTTTGCGGCTGTCAGATCCTGAAATGATCAGGTGTGGGCGGGCCCCGATCGATTCCTGCAAGGCGGTCAGCAGGCTGGCGAACGCAAGTGGACTCTCGCTGATTTGCGCCAGGCTGCGGGAAAGAACGCGTTCAGCGGCAACAGTGTAACGGACGTCCCCGATCAGCTTGCCAAGCCGTTGCAGAGCCATGCTGGCGATTGCATTACCTGCTGGTGTGGCGTCATCCTGGAAAATCATGCTCCTGGCTATCGGAACATCCACGGCGGCATCGCTGAAATAGAAACCACCGTGTTCCTCGTCTTCGAAGCGGGTCAGCAGGGCTTCGCCGACATCGATTGCAAATTGCAGCAATGCGCTGCTCCACCGGGCCTGCAGATAATGCAAAATGGCGCTGAGGAGAAATGCGTAGTCGTCCAGGTAAGCCGCGAACCTTGCGTTGGAGCCATTGTATACAGCGTGAAGTTGTTTTCCGTCCCATAGCTTTGTGCGGATAAAGTCGATTATGGAATCCGCCGAATCCAGCCAGTCTTCGCGCTGCAGGGCACGCCCGGCCTGGACCAAGCCTTCTGCCAGCAAGGCATTCCAGGAAGTGAGTCTTTTGTCATCCAGCGTCGGGTGGACCCGTTGTTCGCGGGCGGAAAAAAGCGTGGCCCTGGCATTCTCAAGAGCTTGCTTAATGGATTGTTCCGGCTCAAGCAGGCGCGCTGCAAGTTCGCCGGGGCTGCAATGTCGTACAAGGTGCCAGGCCTTGCCTTCAAAATTTGGCGGGCCATTCAGCCCGAAGGTCTGTATAAAAATCTCCCCGGCCGGGCCGGGCAATAATTGTTCGATTTCCTCCCTGGACCAGACATGAAATCCACCCTCCTCTCCATCCGCATCCGCGTCGATACTTGCCGAGTACCCCCCGTTCTCGTTGGCCATGGCGGACTGTAGCCAGTGCGCAATACCTTCAGCCGCCTCCTTCATGGCCGGGCTCGTCCAGCGCGCAGCGCCTTCAGCATACAGCGGCAACAGCATCGCATTGTCGTATAACATTTTTTCAAAATGGGGAATGGTCCAGGTGGCGTCCACACAATACCGGAAGAAGCCGCCGTCCAGGTGATCCCGCAAGCCGCTTTGAGCCATCTTTTCCAGCGTGAATTTCAGCTGTCCGGCAAGGCGTTCGTTACTTTCACCTTCAGCGGTACTCAGCCTGGCGACTGCATTGAGTGTGGGTGCCTGCGGGAATTTGGGGGCAGCACCGAAGCCGCCGTTGACGGAGTCATGCCGGCTGATCAGCAACTGGATCGCATTATTCAGTATCGTCGATTCCGTAGTTTCAAGCGTGGCACTGCCGGCGGGGATGGCAGGCTGATAAATCGCCGTGATCGCATCGCGCAGCTTTTCATTCTGCCCTTGCACTTCAGCACGATTTTGATCGAACCATTCCCGGACTCGCGTCATCAGATCCCTGAACGCAGGCATTCCGAATCGTGGTTCGACAGGAAAATAGGTGCCTGCGAAGAAGGGAATATGTTCAATCGGGTCAAGAAACACCGTGAGCGGCCAGCCGCCGCCACGGCCGCTAAGCAACTGGTGTGACAGCTGGTAAATCCGATCCAGGTCGGGTCTTTCCTCACGGTCGACCTTGATATTAACGAATAGCTCGTTCATGACCCGGGCAGTTGCTTCGTGTTCGAATGACTCGTGCGCCATGACGTGACACCAGTGACAGGCGCTGTAACCAATGGACAACAGAATGGGACGGTCCAGCGTTCTGGCTTCGTTCAGTGCCCGCTCGTCCCAGGGCTGCCACTGGACCGGGTTGCCGGCATGCTGGCGCAGGTACAAACTGGCTTCGTTTTGCAATCGATTCATGTTTAATCCTTCAGGCTTGCGATGCCGCAGTTGCTGTCATATGCTGCCATGGCCTGTCCCGGAAAACAGATTCTACACGCCAAAGATGAGCTGCACCCCGTTGTGAATAATTCCGAACACCTGTTCATCGCGATCAACCCCGTGGCGTTCTCGCTGGGCCCGCTGAGCGTACACTGGTACGGAATCATGTATTTCGTGGCTTTCCTGCTGTTCTGGATGAGCGGGAACTGGCTGGCGAAGAACCGCGGCTGGTGGGGCTGGACGCCACAGGATGTCGGCGACTTCCTTTTTTATGCCATGCTTGGCGTAGTCCTTGGTGGTCGTTTGGGCTATGTGTTTTTTTATGGTTTTGACAGCCTGCTTCAGGACCCCCTGTTTATTTTCAAGATCGGCCAGGGAGGCATGTCTTTTCATGGTGGATTGCTGGGTTCGATCATCGCGATGTGGTGGTTCAGCCGGCGCACGGGCAGGTCAATCTGGCAGGTGGCCGATTTCGTTGCCCCGCTGGTGCCAATCGGGCTGGGCCTGGGCCGTATTGGTAATTTCATCGGCGGTGAATTGTGGGGCAGGGTAAGCGACGTTCCCTGGGCAATGGTTTTCCCCAACGCGATTCAACCCGGTGGCTGGCAATCCGAACAGGTCAGGGCGGCCTGGATGAACGGTTCCCTTGATCACCTGGCCAGGCATCCAAGTCAGTTGTACCAGGCATTTAGTGAAGGGCTGCTCCTGTTTGTGGTGCTGGCTTTTTATTCAAGAAAACCCAGGCCTGCGGCTGCTGTATCCGGCCTGTTCCTGCTCGGTTACGGTTGCTTCCGATTCTTGACGGAGTTCTTCAGGGAGCCCGACAGCCACATCGGATTCATAACGGGCAAGTGGCTTACCATGGGCATGCTCCTGTCACTGCCGATGGTGTTGGCCGGCCTGCTTATCATGGTGTCTGCCTATCGCAGAGCAGGCGCCAGTACGGAATCTTAGGGGCGAACATGCAAAACTACCTCCAGTTGTTACAGGATATCCTCGACAAAGGCACACGCAAGCCAGATCGAACCGGAACAGGCACCATCAGTCTCTTTGGTTACCAGATGCGCTTCGATCTCGCAGCGGGTTTTCCCGCGGTGACAACGAAGAAACTGCACTTCAAATCCATCATTCACGAATTGCTGTGGTTTTTGCATGGCGGCACGAACATCAGGTACCTGAATGACCATGGTGTAACCATCTGGGACGACTGGGCCACCGATGACGGTGAACTGGGGCCGGTTTACGGGGCTCAGTGGCGCGACTGGACCGCCCCGGATGGCCGGCATATTGATCAGATCGTGCAACTGCTCAGCGACCTGAAGAACAAACCGGATTCACGCCGTCATATCGTCTCCGCCTGGAATCCGGCCCTGCTGCCAGACGAGTCGCGCAGCCCCAAAGAAAACGCAGCTGCAGGCCTGCAGGCCCTTCCTCCCTGCCACACCATGTTCCAGTTTCATGTCGCGAACGGCAGGCTCAGCTGCCAGATGTACCAGCGCAGCGCGGATGTTTTTCTTGGCGTACCCTTCAATATCGCATCTTATGCCTTGCTGACCCTGATGATCGCCCAGGTTACGGATCTGCAGCCCGGCGATTTCGTGCACACCTTCGGGGATGTGCATATCTACCTGAACCATCTCGATCAGGTGAATACCCAACTCAGCCGCGAACCTTTTCCCTTGCCGCAGATGCGCCTGAATCCGGAACGGCGGGACCTGTTCGATTTCCGCTACGAAGATTTCGAACTGGTCAACTATGAGTGTCATCCCGGTATCAGGGCGCCGATTGCGGTTTAGCCTGATGAAGCACATTCGATAATGACTGATTCCACTACCACCATGACAGAAAAGCCATTTACTGACCCGGTCTGCGGCATGAGTGTTGCCAGCGATGGGCCGCA
>DAOWGA010000234.1 GCA_030637665.1 Lysobacterales bacterium
CAACGTTCATGCCCAAACCGCTGTTTGGTGACAACGGTTCCGGCATGCATGTACATCAGTCCATCGCCAAGGACGGGTCCAATCTGTTTAGCGGTGACGGTTACGGCGGCCTTTCGGAAACCGCGTTTCACTACATCGGCGGAATCTTCAAACACGCACGCGCCATCAACGCATTCGCCAACGCGACGACCAACAGCTACAAGCGCCTGGTGCCCGGCTTCGAGGCTCCTGTCATGCTGGCTTATTCAGCACGTAACCGGTCTGCATCCTGCCGCATACCGTATGTGAGTAACCCGAAAGCACGCCGGATCGAAGTGCGTTTTGGTGACCCGGCCGGTAATGGCTACCTGACTTTCGCGGCCATGATGATGGCCGGCCTCGACGGTATCAAGAACAAGATCGACCCGGGCTCTCCGATGGATAAAGATCTCTATGATCTGCCGCCGGAAGAAGAGAAGTTGATCCCAACCGTGTGTTCATCGCTTAACCAGGCACTGGAAGCGCTGGACGCGGATAGGGAATTCCTCAAAGCCGGTGGTGTCTTTGATGATGACCTGATTGATGGCTACATCGATCTGAAGATGGAGGAAGTAACGAGATTCCGGATGAGTACTCACCCGGTTGAATTTGATATGTACTATTCTCTGTAAGGCCGCAAAACCCCGCAAGGATGCGGGCTAAGCGGGATTATTGCAATCATGGGAGAACGGTTATGAACAACGGAATGATCAGGACAATCGTAGCGGCAATTACTGCCCTGTTACTGGCAGGTGCCGTGTGGTCAGCGGATGTCTACAAAATTGTGGACAAGGACGGAAACGTGACCTATACGGATCAGCCTCCCGGCGATGGCTCGCAGCCGATGGTGCTTCCGGAGCTGTCGGTAATCGAAACTGACATCCAGGTCGATCAGGCCCCGGCGGCTGGCGAGGCAGATGAGGCCAGCGGGCCAACTGCCAGGGAATTACGCAAGATGTACCGTGATTTCAGGATCACCCAGCCACAGAATGAAGAAACATTCTGGGGAACGGCCAACTCGGTTGTTGTTAGCTGGGGTAGTGGAATTCCCCCTGCAGCCGACATGAAAGTGCGGCTTTTTGTGAATGGTAAATTCCAGAACGTGCCCGCGACAGGAAGCGTCTCTCTGACTTTCGATCGTGGAGAGCACCAGGTGTATGCGGAGTTGCGTAACGCCCAGGGCCGGCGAATCGTAGCAAGCGAAACGGTCACTTTTTTTGTCATGCAACACTCCGTGCGTTGAATTAACCAGGGCCTGTTAACAGCTAATGAAGCCAGCATGAAATCGAGTGTCGACTGAGCAGAACCATTTAAGCGGAATTCTGGAACTGCTTGATACGGGAGTCATACGGCTCGACAGCAGTGGCCGGATTCTCCGCTTGAATGCTGCTGCGGAGCACTGCCTGCTGGCCAGTCGTGATCGTGTCATCGGTGTGGGTATCGGGCAGCTGGCTGACATTCCCTCGACACTGAGGGATGCGATCAGTGAACCCCCCGGGGCTAACCAGGTACTTCGCCTGCATGAGTTGAAATTTGGCGGCGGAATTTTTGACTGCACAATTCAATCAATTGAAGATGGGAATTTGTTGCTGGAACTCAACAATCTTGAATGGGAGCAAAAGCGGCTTCGCCTGCAGCAGCGGGAAGTCCAGACCGGCATGCTTGAATTACTGAGCCGTAATCTGGGCCATGAAGTTCGCAATCCTCTGGGTGGCATACGTGGGGCCGCGCAGATGCTGGCCGAGGAGTTGGAAAGCGAAGATCTGGCTACTCTGGCCCGTCTTATCATGAGGGAGTCGGATCGTATCGATGAGCTGATTCAGAGATTCGGGCAACCCGAGTTGGTCCGGCAACAAATGGATATTTATCCCCTGCTGGATGAAGCGCTCGATCTGCTGTCGGCGGAGTTCGGCGATGTCGTTGAGGTGGAGCGGGATTATGATCCCAGCATTCCGCCCTTCAGCGCAGATGCGTCCGCGATCAGGCGGATTCTTTTGAACCTGCTGCGCAACGCCTACCAGGCAAAGTCCAGCCTGGTGCTGATCAGGACCCGGGTGGAGCACGGCAGCGCCCTGCTCCAGTCAGACCTGCGCAGTGTGTTGCGCCTCGATGTAATTGACGATGGCCAGGGCGTGCCCGAGTCCTTGCAATCCTTGCTGTTCCTGCCCCTGGTCACCGGGCGCCGGGATGGCACCGGGCTGGGGCTTTCGCTGTCGCAACAAATCGCATCTGCGCACGGCGGTCTGCTGACCTTTGAGGCACTCGAAAAGGGTAGCCGGTTCAGTGTATACCTGCCGCTGGATAATGGCAGTGCCCGTGACAGCAAGGGAGAGGCGTGATGAACGAACGGGCCAGAATCTGGGTTGTTGATGACGATGAAGCAATTCGTTTCGTTCTGCAGCGCGCATTGCGTAAAAAAGGGTACCCGGTGGAGTGTTTCGACAGCGTGGGTTCAGTCAGCAAGGCGCTGGAGACCAGCCGGCCGCAAGCCATCCTGACCGATATCCGCCTGCCCGATGCGGATGGCTTGAGTGTGATGGACACACTCGAACGTCAGGCGATCAATGTGCCCGTGATCGCGATGACCGCATATTCCGACCTGGACCAGGCTGTCAGCGCGTTTCAAAAAGGTGTCTTTGATTATCTCGCCAAACCCTTTGACCTGGACCAGGTTATTTCGGTCATCGGGCGGGCGGTTGCACCCGGGGAGAAGAAACAGGAAGAAGCAGAAACTCAAAGCGGCAGCCAGTTGCTCGGCGAATCGCCGGCCATGCAGGAAGTATTCCGGACCATCGGCCGCTTGTCCCGTTCGGACATCAGCGTGCTGATCACGGGTGAAACCGGCAGCGGCAAGGAAGTCGTTGCGCGCGTGCTGCATCAACACAGTCCCAGGGCAGATGGCCCGTTCGTGGCGATCAACACGGCCGCCATACCGTCCGAACTGCTCGAATCCGAGCTTTTCGGTCACGAGCGAGGCTCATTTACCGGCGCTCATTCACGGCGTGAGGGCAGGTTCGAGGAAGCCGCCGGTGGCACACTGTTCCTGGATGAAATCGGTGACATGCCACTGGCCCTGCAGACACGGTTATTGCGTGTTCTGGCTGAAGGAGATTACTACCGTGTCGGTGGGCGGGATCTCCTGCGCTCGGAAGTACGGATCATTGCTGCAACGCACCAGGACCTCGAAGTCAAGGTGCGCGAAGGCAGTTTTCGTGAGGACCTCTACCATCGTTTAAACGTTATCTACATTGCCCTTCCGCCATTACGTGATCGAACTGAGGACATTGCGATGCTGGCCAGGCGATTTCTGATCCAGGTCGCGGAAGAACTCGGTCTGGAGGAAAAGCATCTGCGGCCGGAGACCATCAGGGTCCTTGAAGGGTTGCCGTGGCCGGGCAATGTGCGCCAGTTGCTGAACCTCTGTCGCCAGTTGTGCGTGATGGCGCCGGGTGAGCAGATATTTCCCGAGGATCTTCCGCGGGAAGTTGTTGGCCAGAAACCAGTGCAAATCAATCTGGATCAATGGCCGGATCTGTTACGCAAATGGGCCAGATCCGAGCTGGCTTCCGGTGCGACCGGCCTGGTTGGCCGGGCCCAGTCCGAGCTCGAGCGTGTATTGATCGATTGTGCGCTGGAGCAAACCGGTGGACAGCGTCAAAAAGCGGCTGAATTGCTGGGCCTCGGACGCAACACACTCACCCGCAAGTTACAGAAAATCGATAACAATTCTGATTGATACGGCTGTCGGCGCGAACAGCCGGGAAGTCTCAGCCGGCCGGAGGAACCTGAAGCCAGAACGTGACCGGCCCGTTGTTGACGAGGCTGATTTTCATATGCGCTCCGAAGATGCCGGTCGCAAACTCATCAATTTCCAGGCTGGCCCGTTGCGCCAGGTAGTTAAATAGACGCTCACCTTCTGAAGGCGGTGCAGCCGGGGTGAAACTTGGCCGGTTGCCACTGTTCGTATCGGCAGCCAGCGTGAACTGGGGCACAAGCAACAACCCGCCCCGGGCTTGCCGCACATCGAGATTCATCCTGTCCGCGTCATCCGGAAAAATGCGGTAGGACAGCATCCGCTGCAACAACCTGTCTGCCTGTTTCTTGTGGTCGCCGCGTTGCACGCCGATCAAGGCAAGAACACCTTTTTCGATTCTGCCCACGACTTTTCCATTAACATGAACAGTAGCTTCGGATACTCTCTGTAGCAATGCGATCATGGAATTAAAATAACCCTGTCAGTCGGGCCATCCATGTTAACAGGCCCTAACAGGGGGGGATCGGATAAAGGACTTTTTCCGGCCGGGACGGATAAATCGTATGACTGTATTTCTTGCAAAAAGTGTTCTTTGGCTGTTGAGCCTGATGCCCTCGGGCATGCCTTACTGGCTGGCAAAAAAGGGTGCCGGTCTGTGGATGTTCCTGTCACCCGGAAAGCGGCACACTGCGGAGCGCAACCTGGAACGATGCTACCCGGATTTAAGCGCGCAAGAGCGATCGGTGCTGCTGCGGGAAAGCTTTCTTCATTATTTATGTTCGATCCTGGAAACAGGTCACAACTGGTACTGGCCGCTGGAGCGCCTGCAAGCCCAGTGCGAAGGAACTGTGGGCGAAGAGTTGGTTGCCGAAACCCTGACAAGCGGGCGCGGCGTGGTGGCGCTGGCGCCTCATTTTGGCGCCTGGGAATACCTGGGAATGTACCTGCAACGAATTCCGGAGATCGCCATTCTCTACAAACCACCTTCGAACCCCGATCTCGAAAGAGCCCTGGTGGGCAAACGCCGACGGGGCGGCGCGAACCTCATTCCTGCCAATGCCTCCGG
>DAOWGA010000172.1 GCA_030637665.1 Lysobacterales bacterium
AAAACTGGTAGAGACAGAGGTCGAAAACTGCTACCTGTTGGACCGGGACTTTGCACCGGGTGACGAGCCGGTCAAGATTGCCATCCATAACGGTGTTATGGTGGAATTTCGCAAGCAGTTGGCTGAAGGACTCGAGTACGACACCATCGGGGAGTCGGTTGGGTTTTTCCGTTTCGGTCCGGACTGTGCGGCTAAAATTGCCAGGGAATGTGCGAGCTTCGATGCCGAGGGATTGGGGGATGCGCCACACGAAGAGGCGCTGAGAAACTTACTGCTGTCAGAACCGGATTCATTTGGCTTCGAGGATGTGACGGGATTGCCCTGGATTGAAATTGACTTCCCTGAAGATGTAGTGCGCGCCGGTGGTGAAATACTGGAGGCAATCCGTGTCGCTCACCCGGATTTCTGATCAGCAATGAAAAAGACGACTCAATTGAAAAATCTGCTCCTCTGCGGAGAGACAGAGTTCATTCTCGAGGCCCATAATGGTCTTTCCGCGAAAATCGTCGAGGAAGCCGGTTTCAAGGGCATCTGGGGTTCCGGGCTCGCGCTATCGGCCCAGCATGCCGTGCGTGACAACAACGAACTCAGCTGGACCCAGGTCGTTGAGGCTCTGGAATTCATGTCCGATGCGACCTCGATTCCCATTCTGCTCGATGGTGACACTGGTTATGGGGATTTCAACAATATGCGCCGTCTGGTCTGCAAGCTGGAGCAACGCGATATCGCCGGTGTCTGTATCGAGGACAAGCTGTTTCCTAAAACCAACAGCTTCATCCAGGGTGAACAGCAGGAACTGGAGGACATCGATACCTTTTGCGGCAAGATCCAGGCCGGCAAGGACGCCCAACAGCACGATGATTTCTGTATTGTGGCCCGCGTGGAAGCCTTCATAGCGGGTTGGGGGCTGGAAGAAGCACTCCGGCGTGGTGAAGCTTATCGTCGCGCAGGCGCCGATGCGATCCTGATTCACAGCAAGCTGAGCCGGCCGGATGAGGTGCTTGAATTCTCACGTGAATGGGACAATCGCTGCCCACTGGTCATCGTCCCGACCAAATACTATTCAACACCCACCGAGGTGTTCCGTGACCATGATGTCAGCCTGGTAATCTGGGCCAACCACATGATCCGTTCCAACATCACGGCGATGCAGGCGACGGCCAGGGCAATCCATGATTCGGAATCCCTCCTTGATGTCGAGGGCCAGGTAGCCACAGTCTCGGAAATTTTCCGCCTGCAGGGCGCCGACGAACTGCTGGAGGCGGAAAAAATTTACGCGCGCAGCGCCCGCCCTGACGCCTCTGCGATCATTCTTGCCGCCAGTCGCGGCCAGGGCATGGACGAGCTGACCCGTGACCGGCCCAAGGTCATGATTCCGGTTGCGGGCAAAACGGTTTTACGACGCCAGGTGGACAAGTTCAAAGCCCAGGGCATCAACAACATCACGGTTGTGGCCGGCTACCGCAGTGAGGCTATCAATGAACAGGGCACCGCGGTCGTGGTCAATGAGGACTGGCAAAGCAGTGATGAGCTGGCCTCGCTTGGCTGTGCACTGGATGCCATTTCCGATGATACGGTGCTGATCTACGGTGACCTCTTGTTCCGCACTTACATCCTGAACAACCTGATGGATTGGGATGCCGACCTGTTGGTGGTGGTCGATTCATCTCCGCTCGAGCTTGCTCAGGGAAACAGCAATGACCTTGCCTGGTGTTCCGCGCCGGATGATCGCGCCATGTACCAGCAGAGAGTCAGTGTCGAGCAAATCAGAAGCCAGGGTGGCTGGGGAGGCCGCGCTGCCGACGGGCGCTGGATCGGTATGCTCAGGGCCAGAGCAGCGGGCAGGGACCAATTGCTCGAAGCACTGGGGCAATTGCGGAATGAAGAAGGTTTCACCCGTTTCGGCGTGCCCGAGTTGATCAATCGGCTGGTGGAAAACGGACATTCGCCCCAGGTGCAATACATTTCCGGCCACTGGATGGACATCAACAACCTGGAAGACCTGCAAAGAGCAGGAGATTTCGCCCGCAGTCAGGGTTCCTGAGTACGACATGAAATGATACAGGCAAGCGAATTTATCCAGCCGGCAAAGGCGTACGGATTTAATACCTGGGCGGGTGTGCCCTGTTCATTCCTGACCCCTTTTATCAATAGTGTCATTGATGATCCGGAAATGACTTATATCTCCTCCGCCAACGAGGGGGATGCCGTGGCCACTGCAGCCGGTGCGGCACTGGCCGGCCAGCGCACCGTCGCAATGATGCAAAATTCCGGGCTGGGCAACGCAGTCAGTCCGCTGAGCTCACTGAACTGGGTGTTCCGCATTCCGGTGTTGTTGATTATCACGCTGCGCGGTGAACCCGGTCTTCCAGACGAGCCACAGCACGAATTGATGGGGCAGATTACCGGGCGAATCCTGGACGAACTACAGATTCCCTGGGACTGGTTCCCGCGCGACGCCGCTTCAGTTGAAGGAGCGTTCACCGTTGCTACCTGGCAAATGGACAAAACCGGCCTTCCCTACGCACTGGTCATGCGCAAGGGATCCGTGGCCCCGGCCAGCCTGGAAAGTCGCTGGCAGGCGTCATCACGACCCGCTCCATTCGAAGTGCCGGTTCATGACGAACCACAACTGACGCGCCAGCAGGCCCTGGCTGCGGTGATTGATGGCACGCCTGAAAATGAAAGTATCGTGGTCGGAACCACCGGGTTTACCGGCAGAGAGTTGTTCGCCATTGCAGACAGGCCGAACCATTTATACATGGTGGGTTCGATGGGCTGCGCTTCTTCATTCGGGCTGGGCCTGTCCCTGGCGCTGCCCGATCACCGGGTCCTGGTCGCAGACGGTGATGGCGCGGCGTTGATGCGTATGGGCAACCTGGCGACGGTGGGTTCATACGGGGGCAGGAATTTCCGCCACCTGGTGCTGGATAATGAGATGCATGAGTCTACCGGAGGCCAGGCCACGGTGAGCAGTGCAGTCAGTCTTGCCGGAGTGGCAAGCGCCTGTGGCTACAGGCATGCCTCGGAAGATGTCGATATGGCTTCCCTGCAGCATTTCCTGCAGGCAGGCGAAGGCCCGTCTCTGCTGCAATTGAAGCTGAGGCC
>DAOWGA010000119.1 GCA_030637665.1 Lysobacterales bacterium
GAAGCAGTACACGCACCTGATGGGCCAGGCCGTTATGGCGCACAGCATTGCAGCCGTCCGTAAACACCCCGCAGTAAAACGGGTGTCCGTAGCGCTGGCGCCGGATGATGGGATTTATGATGACCTGATCCGTCCCGCTTATCCGGATGTCACTACCGTGACGGGTGGCGACAGCCGTGCGCAAACCGTTATGAATGGTTTGAAGTTCATCCGGGAAATTGACCCGGCTTGTGAATGGGTGCTGGTTCACGACGCCGCCAGGCCATGCCTGTCGGGTTCCTCGCTTGATGATTTGCTGACCCACGGTCTGGCCAGTGAAAGTGGTGCAATCCTGGCCGTTCCGGTCAGTGATACACTGAAGCTTGCGGATGAAAACGGGTTTATCGTCTCGACCGTAGACCGCACACGCTACTGGTCGGCGCAAACACCCCAGTTATTCCGGATCGATCAGTTGTTTGTAAACCTCGAATCAAACCTGGCATCGGGACTCACACCAACGGATGAGGCCGCTGCCATGGAAAGTGCGGGAGTTCACCCCTTGCTGGTGAGAGGCTCCACCAGCAATATCAAAATAACCGGTACTGAAGATCTCGCCCTGGCCGAATTCATCCTGCGGAAAATAATGGTTACGGAGTAATAAGGTGCAATTCCGGATTGGACAGGGCCTGGACGTTCACGCCTTCACCGATGGTGACCATGTCATGCTCTGTGGTGTTCGTTTACCCCATGATCGGGGCCTGGCAGCATACTCCGACGGTGATGTTGCGATCCATGCCCTGTGCGACGCCATGCTCGGGGCGTCTGCCCAGGGTGATATCGGACAGCATTTCCCGCCCGGTGATGAGCAGTGGCGGGGTGCAGATAGTTCCGTTCTGCTGGCAAAAGTCCGTGACCTGCTGGCTGAGCAGGGTTGGCAGCTGGTTAATCTCGATCTGACCATCGCCTGTGAATCACCCCGTATCAGGCCTCATGTCAGCGTCATGCGCGAGACACTTGCCGATGTACTGGACACTCCGGTCAGCATGGTATCGGTCAAAGCCACAACGACGGAAAAACTGGGCTTCTGCGGCAGGGGTGAAGGTATTGCGGTTCTTGCGGTAGTCTTAATCCAGGGTGAGGGATGAGCACCTACAGACTAAAAGGCGCGTCCGGTGCAGTCATCAACCAGTCTTTCATGCTTGGAGACAAGACGCTGATAGGCAGCGCAGAAGATTGCGACGTTCGTATCGATAGTGACGACGGGGCCGGAATGCAGCACGCGGAAATTATCGAGGAGGATGGCTCGCTGATCCTCCGCAACCTCGGTTCACCGGGTGCAACGCTGCTTAACGGTGAGCCGGTTGAGCAAGCCAGCCTGGGCAGCGGGGATGAAATTCGTATTGCCAACTGTCGCTGGGTGCTGCAGGCGCCAGGCTTGCGGCCGCAGAAAGTATTGACCAGCGAAGCCGTTCAGCCGAAAAGGAGTTACCTGCTCTGGCTGATCGTTGCGGGTCTTCTCGCAGCTGCCGCCATGGCCTGGCAAAGAGGCTGGTTACCGTTTTAATGATGAACTAGACTGCATATTGCATCTTTAATGTGAGACGCTGTTCGCAGTGCACGGGAAAAATGGGATTGCCTGAAAGCAAACACCAGCCGATTGAGTTGTTGCGTTATGCGGGGCTCTTTACCTGGCTGTGCGCTTCGATCCCCCTGTTCCTGATGCGCTACTGGTACGAAACGCCGCTGGCCATGAACCAGTATGTGACCTGGTGGGTATTGCACCTGATTTTTGGTTTGACCTATTGGAACCAGGTCAGGGTGCTGCCAGTCAGGTCCAGGCTCCCGTATCGCCTCCTTACCGTGTCGCTGCTCACCGCTTGCGCCCTGGGTATAAGCATGATGGCAGAGACATCCCTGGGCGGTATTCTACTGTTGATCGTGGCCGGCCTTCTGCCATGGATGCTGGCGCCGGTGCCTGCCATGAGTTGGTTGATCGGGCAAAATGTATTGCTGGTGGCCATACTCAGCAATATTCCTGATATTGCTTTCAAATTCGCGGCTCTGACGGGAGGCTTGTTCCTCGGTATCTCCCTGTTTGCATTCATGAGCGGCGTCGTTGCTTTGCGGCAGAACGCGGCGCGTGACGAACTTCGCAAAGTAAACTCGGAATTAAGAGCCACTCAGGCTTTGCTGGCGGAAAATACGCGGATCGCGGAGCGGGTCCGCATTGCGCGGGAACTGCACGATCTGGTGGGTCATCATTTGACGGCACTGACACTTAACCTGGAAGTTGCCACCCACCTGGTGGATGGAAAGGCACTGGAGCATGTGCAACAGGCTCACTCCCTCGCCAAATTGTTACTGGTGGATGTCAGGGAAGTGGTGAGTGACATGCGTGACGACGACAAGGTTGAATTGGCCTCAGCACTGCGTACACTGGTGGAAGGTGTCCCCGAACCTCGTATCCACCTTGATCTGCCCATGGAATTGTCCATGACCGACCCGCTTCGCGCCCAGGTCCTGTTGCGCTGTGCCCAGGAGATGATTACCAACAGTGTGCGCCATGCCCGGGCCAAGAACCTGTGGATCAGTCTGGTGCCGGATGAGAATGGTGTCGCCATGATCGCCCGTGATGACGGGCGCGGTGTGGGTGCGGTTGAGGCCGGCAACGGTTTGAAAGGAATGGCCGAACGCTTGAGGCAGCTTGGCGGTGAACTCAAGATAGAGACGAGTCCGGGGGCTGGCTTTGCCCTGCGCGCCTGGGTGCCCGTGGAGACTACAACATGATCAAAGTAATGCTGGTCGATGACCAGAACCTGGTGCGCAAGGGTGTTCGCAGCCTGCTTGAGTTGTCTGAAGAAATTGAAGTTATAGCCGAAGCGGTAGATGGCGCCGAGGCCATCAGGACCATTCCGGAAAA
>DAOWGA010000329.1 GCA_030637665.1 Lysobacterales bacterium
CGGGCGCGGCGTGGTGGCGCTGGCGCCTCATTTTGGCGCCTGGGAATACCTGGGAATGTACCTGCAACGAATTCCGGAGATCGCCATCCTCTACAAACCACCTTCGAACCCCGATCTCGAAAGAGCCCTGGTGGGCAAACGCCGACGGGGCGGCGCGAACCTCATTCCTGCCAATGCCTCCGGTTTGCGCCAGCTCTATGGCCATATTCGTGCCGGCAAGGGCGCCGGTATCCTACCTGACCAGCAACCTTCCGCCGGGCAAGGCAAATTTGCACCCTTTTTCGGAATTCAGGTGCTCACCGGCGTACTGGTCCCTCGCCTGGTGCAACGCACCGGCTGCATCGTAGTTCTGGTCGCCTGTGAGCGGCTGCCGGGTGGACGTTTTCGCGTCCATTACATGCGCGCCGATGAAAATGTCTACTCTGAAGATATGGTGACCTCGCTTACCGCAGTGAATCGCGGTGTCGAGCGTTGTATCGCGATCGATCCGGCGCAATACCTGTGGAGTTACAGACGCTTCAAAACACGCCCTGAAGGTGAGAAGCCGTTTTATGATTAATAAGCTAATAAGCCATAATACTAAAAAGCCCGATAAAAAACCCGCACATGGCCCCGGGATCGCGGAAGCTGGCGACGTCCAGGCGTAGCTGAACAAGCCAGGGCTGTGATGCCGGGGCCATGTGCGGGCTCACATCAATCGCGCCAGAAAGCAGGCGACAGAATCACCAGCAGCGTGTAGATTTCCAGGCGGCCCAGCAGCATGGCTGCGCTCAATATGAGCTTGGCTGTGTTGTTCAGACTGGCGTAGTTGACCCCTGCATCGCCCAGTGCGGGGCCCAGGTTGGTGATGCAGGCGCCGACTGCGGAGTAAGAGGTTTCAGCATCCAGACCGGTGGCCGTCAACATCATTGTCATGACCGCGAAGTTTGCGATGTAGAGAAAGAAGAATCCCCACACGGCGCTGATCACCGTGTCCGAAGTTTTTTGCCCCCCGATTTTAATCTGGATGACAGCGTGAGGGTGAATCAGCCGCTGGATTTCCCTGACCGACTGCCGGTACAGCAGGATAACCCGGTAAACTTTCATACCCCCGGCCGTGCTGCCGGCGCAGCCGCCGATAAAAGCGATACAGATTAGCAGGACCGGCAGAAACCCGGGCCAGGCATAAAAATCAGCCGTGGTAAAACCGGTGGTGGTCATCGCGGAAATGACCTGGAAACTGCCATAGCGGAATGATGTGACCAGCGAATCATAGGTGCCGGTGAAGTAAAGCGCAAAACTGGCCAGAATCGCAAAAGCAAAAATCAGGGTTAGGTATACCTTGAGCTCGGGATCCATGAAATAGGGCTGCGCACTGGCTCTGCGCCATGCCGTGAAATGCAATGCAAAATTCACACCTGCAATCAACATGAAAATAGAGGCCACGATTTCAAGAGTCGGGTTGTTCCAGAACGCCAGGCTATCGTCATGAGTAGAAAATCCGCCGATTGCCACCGTGCTGAAAGCGTGGCCGACGGCATCGAAAAGTTTCATTCCGCCCAGCCAGTATGCAAATACACATATCACGGTAATACCGACGTAGATCAGCCACAGGGCTTTGGCTGTTTCCGTGATTCGCGGCGTCAGCTTGTGGTCTTTCATTGGCCCTGGTGTTTCCGCCCGGTACAACTGCATTCCGCCGATTCGCAGCATGGGCAGGATTGCCACGGCCAGCACGATAATGCCCATGCCACCCAGCCACTGCAGTTGCTGACGGTAATACAAGAGCGCCCGCGGCAAGTTGTCGATATGGGTGACGATGGTTGCACCGGTGGTGGTGAGGCCGGACATCGACTCAAACACCGCATCGACGTAACTGAGTTGTGGCGTGGTCATCAGCAGGAAAGGCAAAGCACCCACCAGGACCAGCGCCAGCCAGGCTGATACCACAACGAGGAAGCCGTCGCGCAAGCGCAAATCCTGTGTGGCGTGCCGAACGGGCAGGTAAATCAGGATACCCGCCAACAGCAGTATTGCGGCGCTGAGCAGGAACATATTTGCCGTGCCGTCTTCATACCACAGGGAAACCAGCACGGGAGGCAGCATCATCAGGCTCGAGCCTGCGATCAGGAAGCCAACAACCCTTTGGACGGCATTAAATCCCATAGGGTCACTCAGACAAAAATCGCGCCCACCTGGAAGAGGCGTTCCACGGCGGCAATCTGACGTTTATCCGGCACGAAAAGGATGACGTGGTCATGTTCAATAATTACCGTGTCGTGGTGAGCGATGATCACTTCTTCACCGCGAACGATTGCGGGAATGGTCGTACCCACCGGCAGGTTAATCTCCTCGATTGTTCTTCCGACAACTTTTGAACTCCGCTTGTCGCCCAATGCAACAGCCTCGATTGCTTCCGCAGCACCGCGCCTCAGGGAGTGCACACGCACCATGTTTCCACGCCGGATGTGAGTCAACAACGCGCCGATGGTCACTTGTTGCGGGGACACTGCAATGTCGATGGAGCCGGACTCAACCAGGTCCACGTAGGACGGCCGGTTGATCAGGGCGATCACTTTCTCCGCGCCCATTTTTTTGGCCAGCATGGAAGACAGGATGTTGGCTTCGTCGTCGTTGGTGAGGACACAATAGACATCGGTGTTGTCGATGGCCTCTTCCCGCAGCAGTTCCTCATCAGCGCAGTCACCTACCAGCACGATGGCCTTTTCCAGATCTTCTGCAATGAACTCCGCCCGTTCGCGATTCTGCTCGATGATTTTTACATGGTGCTTGCGTTCGAGATAGTGGGCGAGATTGCTGCCGATATTACCGCCGCCTGCGAGGATGATTCTTCGCACCGGGCTGTCCAGTGGCCGCAATTCTTTCATCATGGTCCGGATGTTGCGTTGTGCTGCGAGAAAAAACACCGTGTCATTTTCTTCGATGATGGTTTTTCCATCGGGAATGATGGTCTTGTCCTGTCGATAGATGGCCGCAATTCTGGCTTCCGCATTTGCCGGCATGTGCTCGCGCAGGGTCTGCAGGTGATGGCCGACGAGCGGGCCGCCTGCATAAGCCTGTGTCGCAACCAGTTGGGCCCGGCCGCCGGCAAAATCCAGCACCTGCAGGGCGCCCGGATATTCAATCAGGCGTGCAATGTGCTGAGTGACCAGAGTTTCGGGGCTGATCAGAACATCAACAGGGCAATGTTCGCGCTCGAACAGCTGGGGATAGTCGATGTATTCCGAAGAGCGGATACGGGCTATTCTGGTGGGTGTGTTGTACAGCGTGTAGGCAACCTGGCAGGCCGTCATATTGACTTCGTCACTGCTGGTGAGCGCAATGACCAGGTCGGCGTCTTCTATTCCTGCGCGCACCAGGACCTTGGGGTGCGAGGCGTGTCCAATGACACCGCGGACATCCAGGCGATCCTGCAGGATTTTCATTCGGTTGGCGTCAGTGTCGACGATCGTAATGTCGTTTTCCTCGTTGGAAAGGCTATGCGCGACGGTGGAACCTACCTGCCCCGCGCCCAGCACGACTATTTTCATTTTCCATCCCCTTTCGACGCGGCAGACCTGGGATCAACCCCCAGCGACCTGAGCTTCCTGTACAAGTGAGTTCTTTCCATGCCGACGGCTTCGGCCAGCTTACCGACGCTGCCTCCGGCCTCGCGTAATTTGTAAGCCAGGTATTCACGCTCGAACTGCTCGCGCGCCTCGCGCAACGGCAAATCGAAAATTTCGGGGTGTTGTGATCCCGCTGCAGTCTGTTTCGCGGGGTTCTGGCGTAAGGCTTCCTCTACGTCTGCGACTGTTACTTCACCATCGCCTCCCAGGATCAGCAGGCGTTGCACCAGGTTTCGCAATTCACGCAGGTTTCCCGGCCAGCTATGGTTGCGCAGCCGGTTTTGTGCAGAAACCGAAAACGGGCGATAGGGCAGATTCTCATGGTTGGGAAACCACTCGGCATAGAATCGGACGAGTTCCGGCACATCGTCCTGTCGCTCGCGCAACGGGGGCACCTGCAACGGCAATACATTCAGCCGGTAATATAGTTGCTGCAGTAGCGGATCTTTTTGCGACTGGCTCATCAGATTGTCGCTACCTGCGGCCATCACCCTGCAATCCGGAGTGCGTTTTTCGCTTCCGCCTTCGTGCACGAAGTGCCCGGATTCCAGCACCTGGTTGATGATCTTCATGGCATCGGCTGCGAGGTCCTGTAACTCCGGAATGAACAGGCAACCTCCGCTTGCATGGTCGAGCAGACCCTGTCCGCTCCTCTTGGAGTTATCGCTACCCAGCAGAAACGTCCGTATGGTATCCGGTTCGAGATCGCAATGATCGATGACCACGAAATCACCACTCCGTTTGCTACGGGCATGAATGAAGCGCGCCAGCGTTTCGCGCCCGCTACCTGATTCGCCAGTGATCAATACGGGCGAATCGTGTTGGGCGGCCTGCTCTGCCTTGCTGCGCAGTATCTGCATCACGGCGCTGCTGCCCATGGGCTCATTGGCTGTTGAAGTGACAGAGCGCCGTGCAGGTTTTTCCTCGACCTCGCGGGAAGCCAGTGCCTGGCTGACGATTGATAGCAGTTTGGCCAGCGAGATCGGCTTCTGAACGAAATCATGCGCACCAAGCCGCGTAGCCTCAACTGCTGTTTCGACAGTACCGTGGCCGGACATGATGACCACCGGGCATGACGACCCATTTCCCGCAGACCATTCTTTCAACAGGGTTATCCCGTCGATATCCGGCATCCAGATGTCAAGCAGGACCAGATCAGGTGCGTTGCGGGCATAAGCCGTGCGAGCCGCCTCTCCATCCTCTGCCACGGTAACGTCGTATCCCTCATCCTGCAGAATCTCGCACACGAGCTCCCGGATGTCAGGTTCGTCGTCAACAACCAGTATGCGCGCTTGATCCATCAAAATTCTTATAAGTGTTGTATCGACGCAACATGCTACTCCAATCCCAAAAGCCTGCAAAGGTCTTTTTTTGCCACAGAAATTTATCCGCTGAGGACGCAGAAGACGCTGAGGTGAGCCATTTCACAGTTTATCGTTCAGCCAATTTGAACCCTCATTCCATTGGCGGAAATTGAAATGGAATCCGCTCCGGGTCTCTATTGCCGTGAAATCATCCTGCTCAGCCAATTTCAGCGTCTTCTGCGTCCTCAGCGGAAAATTAGAAAGTCTCAATTTTGTGTGATTCAGCGTCCCTGACGGACAAAGATCAGCCGGCGGGCAGGTTGAGGGGGAGTTGGATGCTGACTGTGGCGCCGCCTTCGGGTGGATTGGAGATGGCGATTTTGCCGTCGTGCTCTACTACGATTTTGCGGCAGATTGCCAAGCCCAGGCCGCTGCCGGCAGACTTGTTGGTCACATAGGGTTCAAAGGGGTTTTCCAGCACAGTTGCAGGGAAACCCGGCCCGTCGTCATGTATTTCAAGCTTGATCCAGGCCCGCTGCCCGGATTCAACGACACTGCTGCTGATGCTGATCGACACCGGAGCGCCATCGCCGGCTTCCTTTGAGTTACGGATCCGGTTGTGCAGCATTTGCCTGAGACGGCCACTATCGGCGGCCAGGCCTTCCGGCCCCGGGCACAGTTGCAGTAAAAACTGAAGCTGTGA
>DAOWGA010000148.1 GCA_030637665.1 Lysobacterales bacterium
ATTCATGCCCAATACCCGAGCAGTGGTATACCATGAATCCAGACTATTACCCTTGTACGGAAACAACATGAAAACAACCATCTGCACCTTGCTGTCCTCCCTGATCCTCTTGTCAGCACCACTTGCGGCCGAACCAGCCCCCACCGCAGCAGAGGCCGGTCTGATGGTGGGTTCACCCCCACCCTCCGACAAGATAGTGACGATCGAAAATTTCCTGCAGCCGCCCTACAACCGCTGGAGCCTGATGCATCTGCGCGAGATTGTACCCACCCGGAACGTGCCATTGGGTAGACAGCCTGCGAAGTTGCCCCGCAAGCCGGTCGATCTGTCCGGCCTCGAGGTTGATCTTGGTGACGGTCGCACCGTTACGGTCGGTGACTGGCTGGAGGTTGCCTACACAGATGGCTTTATTGTGCTCCACGACGGCAAAATG
Source organism: Lysobacterales bacterium (assembly GCA_030637665.1). Taxonomy (GTDB): domain Bacteria; phylum Pseudomonadota; class Gammaproteobacteria; order Xanthomonadales; family SZUA-36; genus JAJRRA01. The sequence goes on from DAOWGA010000148.1 coordinate 434, forward strand.
GTCTTCGAGCGTTACTACAACGGCCAGACTGCGGGCATGCAGCACCTGATGTTCTCGGTAACCAAGTCCTTTACCGGCACGATGATGCTGATGTTGATGGAGGAGGGGCTGATAGACGGCAATGCGACGGTCGAATCCTACCTGCCCGAGCTGGCGGACACCGCTTTTGGTGACGCCACGGTGCAGCAAATGCTCGATATGACCAACTCCATAGAGTACAACGAGGATTATTACAATTCAGAAGCAGACATAAGCCGTTTTCTGGAGGCCTTGCTGCCAGGTGGTGAAGGCCTGTATTCCAACCTGCAGGGCCTGAAGAAAAAGAACCCGAAGTTTGAGCATGGGGAAGCGTTCCACTACGTCACACCGGACCCGGAAGTGCTGGGCTGGATCATTCGCCGCGTGACTGGTGAAAATCTTGCCCAGGTTTTACGCCGGCTGATCTGGTCCAAACTGGGCGCCGGGCAGGAAGCCTATTACTGGCTCGATTACTACGGTGTCGAAATGGCCGGCGGAGGGCTCGCGATCACTTTGCGCGATGCGGCCCGGTTCGGTCAGATGATCCTGCAGGACGGTCGTTACAACGGCAAGCAAGTGGTGTCCACCGCCGTTGCCCGCCGGATCAAAAGGCAGCGCAATGCGGAGTTGTTCAATCGCTACTACAACGATCCCTGGTACGAACAAGTGGCGGCCTCCTATCACGACCAGTGGTGGGGTTATGCCGGCGTCAACGCGGTTGCCGCACTCGGCATTCACGGTCAGTTTATCTACATCAACCCCGCCGCCAGGGTCGTGATTGCCAAGCACTCCTCAGATCCGGATGCTGAGAGCGATCGCGTGGATAACGAAACACCACTAATCATGCACGCCATCTCCGCCCACTTACAGACTCTGTAGGAGGCCGCCACGCGGGCGAACGTTCACTGCATGCTTGCACGGCATAAATTTCGCCCGCGTGGCGGCCTCCTACAGTTTTCGGTTCAGGCGGATCAGAGTAAAGATGACCAGCAGGCCGAATAGTGCTATTGCGGCCAGGAACATGAAATAGTGCTGGTGCCCCACCGGGCCGGGTGCGTTATCCAGGATACGGCCGGCGATGGGTGCGAAGAAGATATCCGGTGTGTAACCGATAAACGACACGATGCCAACCGTGGTGCCGGTCAGGTGGCGGGGTGTATTGGATTCCTGCAGCAGGGCAAAGTACACGCCTCGCAGTGCAAAAACCGCGAAGAAACTCACGAAAATGTTGGCGTAAATCATATTGAGCCAGGCCGCTGAGGGCGCGGCAATGGCCAGCGTGCCGAAAGACGTCACCAACACCAGGAAAGCGATGCCGATGATCCTGCTGGCGCTGAACCGGTCAGCGACGAAGCCGGCGGTGACCGCGGCCACAGGCCTCAGGTAAGAAGCATAGGCCGTGAACCTCGCTGCCTCGACCTCGTCCATGCCCAGCACGTCCACCGCGTACAGCGAAAAATTATCCAGCCCCTTGAACCCGCAATAGGCGCAGACGATCACACCTGCCTGGGCCCAGACAATCGGACGGCGCAATACGCCCATCATGCCGGAGAATGGATCTGATCGGGCGCCGCCGCTCGAATTGCCGGAGCGTGGCAGCAGAAACCAGGTAAGTATCCCGGCTGCGGCCGTGGCCGCGGAGTACAGAAGAATAACCACGCGGAATCCTGCCCGCCGCTCTGCATCACTGGCCAGTTGAGCATCGGCCGGCAGGTACAGGCTGAGCATGCCCACCGCGAACAGTGCAAAACCGGCCGCAGCCAGCCCGCGACCCCCGTCCAGGATGCCGAAGGCCTTGCCCTGGGAGTATTCACCGCCCCACTCACGGGTGGCGCGGATCATCGCCGCCCAGAACAGTAAAATCGTTGTGACGCCCCAGTAACCATAGAGCAGCGCCATCTCCACACCGCCTGGAAAGGATGCCATGTACAGACCTCCGGCAGCGGTAGCGAACAACGACAAACTCATCAGTTTGCGGGCCGGAAAGCGGTCGGCCAGGGCGCCGCCCGGGAAATAGGCAAGCATCGCGGTGATGCCATAGACTGCGAAAATGTCACCCAGTTGAGTGTTGCTGAAACCGAAAGCATCCAGAAAGGTAGGGCGGAAAAAACGGGCCGTGTGGAACGGCAGGCCAAAGACCATCTCACCCGCGATGATCAATATGAGGATGTGGAGAATCCGATTCATTTACCCGTATATGGCCTGAGGTTATACTTCGATTTTACCCATCAGGGATCTCCAGGGTGCATTTTCGCCATCTCGAGGTTTTTCATGCCGTTCAGCTTTTCCCTTATGCCTGGTAGCGGAGCATAACCGACCGTGAGCAGCAATATTCAACAAATCCTTCCTGCCGCAATCAAGGCGGGCTACCTGAATAAGGAACAGGCACTTGCTGCTTTTGTCGATACCGGCGGCGTGACTCAGACCATTAGCGCCTTGCACGAAGCATTTCCTGATCACTTTGAACATACTTTTGCCGCCAAGGCGAACACCATGGTCCGTGCACTGAATCTGGTCAAAGAAACAGGCATGGGCTGTGAGGTGGCAAGCCACGGTGAGTTGGAACAGGCACTGCGGGCAGGTTTTGAACCGGAAAAAATCGTTTATGACGAACCGGCCAAAACAAAAGACATATTACATAAGGTGCTCAGCAACGGAATTGCCCTGAATATTGATAATTTTCAGGAGTTCGAACGGCTTGAGTCGCTGGTTCGGGAAACCGCCAGCCAGTCCCGCATCGGTTTTCGAATCAACCCCCAGATCGGCGCCGGCAGCATTACGGCGATGAGCACCGCAACCATGAGTTCCAAGTTCGGTGTTGCCCTGGATGACGAGGGTAACCGGACAGCGCTGCTTGATTGTTACAAAGCCAATCGCTGGCTCAGATCCATCCATACCCACATCGGTTCGCAGGGATGCAGCCTGGACCTGATGATTGCCGGAATTCGCAAAGTCGTCGATCTCGCAGAAGAGATTAATTCCGCAATCGGCATTCAGCAGATTGAAGTAATCGACATCGGTGGCGGGCTGCCGGTGAATTTTGACTGCGACGAGGTCAAGCCGACCTTTGGTGACTATGCCGGCGAATTGAAGAGGCATGTTCCAGAGCTTTTTTCCGGAAAATACACCGTCAAAACAGAATTTGGCCGGTCAATTTTCGCGAAAAACGGCTTCATCGCCACCCGGATTGAATACACGAAGAACTCGGGAGGGCGGCAAATAGCCTTATCCCACGCGGGTGTGCAGATTGCTGCACGAACCGTATTCATGCCGGATCATTGGAAAATCCGGCTATCGGTTTTTGACTCTGCCGGGCAGGCAAAAACGGGCAAAGAAGTACTGCAGGACATTGCCGGACCTTGCTGCTTCGCCGGAGACATGATTGGAACGGCGCGCAACTTGCCGCTTATCGAACCTGGCGACTATGTCGTGCTTCATGATACCGGCGCCTATTACTTCTCGAATCCGTATTATTACAACAGCCTGCCGGCACCGGCCGTTTACGGTGTCGATAATCTCAACGGCGCCGCGGTAAATTTCACTGTCTGGAGACAGCAACAAACCCTGGACCAGACGCTTGCGGTGGTTGGCTGATGGGGAGCCAGTGAGCACATGAAAAATTTGAGTATTTCTGTCCTGATCTTCTCGGTTTTGACCAGCCTGGAGCTACCAGCGGATTTTTCTTTGGATGATCCAGCTGCGCCGGAGCCGGAACCGCTGACTCTTATTCTTGCGGGTGGCACCATCTACAGCGGAGATGCAGGGCAGGGCTTTGTAGCCGATGTGGGTGTCTCGAATGGCCGGATCGTGGCGATTGGTAAACTTTCACGACGTGCTGCGGATGTACGTCTCGATGTCAGCGGCCTGGCAGTAGTGCCGGGGTTCATTGATATCCACAGCCACGCCTGGCGCGGCAAAGAAGAAACAAGTGGCATCTTCCTGTGGCCGGATGCTGAGAACTACATCAGGCAGGGCGTCACCACAGCCATTGGCGGGCCGGATGGCAGTTCTGCCTATCCCGTTGCGGAACTGTTTAAACAGTTGCAGGCTGCGCCGGCTTCGATCAATTTTGGTACTTTCGTAGGCCACAATACGGTGCGGGAACTTGCCATGGGCCGGGAAAACCGCCAGCCCAGCCCCGGGGAACTGCAGGCCATGAAAGATATGGTGGCCAATGCCATGACTCAAGGCGCCTTTGGATTGTCATCCGGCCTCAAATACATCCCGGGCGCCTACGCACAAACAGAAGAAGTGATCGAACTGGCCCGGGTAGCGGGCCGGCACGGAGGCATCTACATCACCCACATGCGTGAGGAAGGCCTGGATCTGCTTGACAGTGTCAGCGAAACCATTCGAATCGGTGAAGAAAGCGGTTTACCCGCGCAGATCACTCACCACAAGGTCATGGGTGCGAGCATGTGGGGAAAGAGCATCGAAACCCTGGCCATGGTGGACGCGGCGAATGCGCGGGGCTTGGATATATCCAGTGATCAATACCCGTACACCGCATCCTCTACCGATATCAGCGTATTGTTTCCGGCCTGGAGCAAGGCCGGTACGGAAGAACAGCAAATGGCCCGCCTGGAAGATCCCGAAACACGTGCCAGGATCAAGCAGGCCATCATCGATAACCTCATGTATGACCGCGGCGGAAATGATCCTGCGCGCGTCGCCATAGCCAGTTGTACCTGGGACCCATCGCTGAACGGTAAAGACCTGGCCGAAATTTTGCAGGAGAGAGGGCAGGATGTCACGATGGGAAACGCAGCCGAGCTGGCTCTGGAACTGCAGGAGTTGGGTGGCTGCCTGGCTGTTTTTCACGCCATGTCCGAACAGGACGTCGTCCGCATCATGCAACATCCGAAAACCATGATCGCCTCTGACGGTGGCATTTTCATGCCCAATGAAGACGTGCCACATCCAAGAAACTACGGCAGCTTTGCCCGCGTGCTCGGCGTCTATGTGCGGGAAAAGAGGGTGCTGACTTTTAGCCAAGCCATCCACAAGATGACCCGCATGCCTGCGGACCGCATCGGCTTGCAGGACCGGGGCCGGATCAAAATTGGCGCCATGGCGGATATTGCGGTGCTGGCCCCGGGCACGGTGATCGATGTGGCGACTTTCAAGAATCCACACCAATTCGCCAAAGGCGTCCAGCATGTTTTTGTCAACGGCCAGGCCGTGCTGCTGTACGGGCAGATGACAGGCGCACGGCCGGGCCGGCTGCTTAAATCGCAATAGCTTATGAATGAGCATCGTTTGCAGGCAATAGAACTTGGAAACGAGTCAGGATTTCGCGTGGGCCTGCTCGATCATGGGGCGACAATCAGCTCGATTATTGTACCGGTCGATGGCCGCGACCTGGATGTTGTTCTGGGCTATCCAAAGTCCTCGGATTACCTGCGCGACACGTTTTATCTGGGAGCGACCCTCGGACGTTATGCCGGTCGTATTGACCACGGGCGCTTCACTCTGAATGGCCGCCAGCACCAGCTTGCCACAGGAGACAATATCCATTGTCTGCATGGGGGACCGCAGGGATTCTCCCGGCAGTTTTGGTCTGCCGAGGTGGATTCAGATTCCAAATCTGCAACATTTCGCTACCAGGCCGCTGATGGAGAGCAGGGTTTTCCCGGCCAGCTTACCGTAAGCGTGCGATATTCCCTGCGTGGCGAATACGGGCTCCTGATGGAGTACCGGGCACTGTCCGACGCCGAAACCATCATCAATCTCAGTAACCACGCGTATTTCAATCTGAATGGTTATCCCAGCGAAATCACGGACCACAGCATAGCCATCAACGCAGATCGCTACGCCAGGCTGGACTCGTCTGACATTCCCAGCGGTGAATTTCTGGATGTTAAAGGCAGCCGCTTCGATTTTGCACGGCCTGTCCTGCTCAGGGAAAGAATCGCTGAAGGTGGTTTCGGCGCAGAATACGGTTACGACCATACCTTTGCGCTGAATGGGAACAGGGGAAAACTGGCTTTCGCAGCAGCAGCACATGCGCCGCGTTCCGGGCTCTGGCTCAAGGTCCACACGACACAGCCGGCGCTGCAGTTCTACACGGGTGAATACCTGGGCAGCCCACTGTTACAGCGCGGCGGGCTGTGTTTCGAGGCGCAAAATTTTCCGGATGCCCCGAACAAACCGGATTTTCCTTCTGCCGTGCTCAAGCCCGGCCAGACATTTGCGCAGAGCATCCTGTATGAATTCGGCTTCGACGGCTCTTTCGCGTATGATTCCTTGTGTTGAATCACCAGTCCGGACCCCTGGTCCACGGAGAGAACATGACTCTTTGCCCGGTTGCAATCGCCGCAGGTTGCAGGAAATGCCCTGTTTTCGCAGTATGTCCAGCCAAATCACTCATCGGTGACTATGATAAGGAAGCCGATTCATCATCCAGCAAGTCTGACGCGACCAAAAAGCCGGAAAAACGGGGTTGATTGATACACAGGCCGAGCGGCCTTTTGGGGCTGTTTTTTAGCATTGCGTTTGAAATATTGGTTGAAATTCAGACGAAAATCGTGGAACATACTGATTCGTTTGGATAAAGCGATTCACCCATTCCCCCCGCTAATCTTTTAAGTGAGAGATCTTATTAACATTAATCAAGGAGATACGGTTCACCATCCGCATCACGGCATCGGCCAGGTCCAGTCCATCAGCAAAAGAAGTTTTGCCGGTGAAAAAGAATCCACGTTTGCACAATTGTATTTCAAGCGTGACGGACTGACTCTGATGCTGCGTCACAAAGATTTGGATAAAACCGTCCGCAATCCGATCAACGCCAGCGAAGCCAAACAATTGCTTGACCACTTGAAGCAATGGAATGGCAAAGTGAGCGGCCAATGGAAAGCCCGTGCCAATGCCAATCAAGAGGCAATGGATCGTGGTGACCCATATGGGTATGCCGAAGTTTACAAGGGGCTGAGCATTCTGGAGGCCGAAGGAACTCTGCGTGCTTCAGACCGCGCGCACCTGAACCAGTCACTGGAATTTCTGGCCGAGGAACTCGCTAATGCCCTGGGCAAGACGCGTGAGCAGGCCCGCAACCAGATCGCCAAAGCGTAAGCAAATCTCAGGCAGAACAAATCTCAGGCTAATTTAAGGCCGGATTCTGTACAGACTCGCTACTCGAAACCGCTGTTGAGCATCGTTTCCGTGATGATGCTGGCCCGGATGATCCAATCACCGGTCACACCTGCGGTCGTTGCATCCACCCATGTGGGGCTTTCGTCGCGAATGAAATTCCGGCTGGGTACGGTGCCGTCATGATCGCGCGCGACCGAAGGTGCGCCCGCACTGCCGAATTCGATGCCCACGCGGAACGGGCCGTTGACCAGGATGGGAGTCGCACTCAGATCGATCGCGTTCAGTGCCAGGCCATTGGCTTCCAGCACCAGCGGCAGTGAGAAAAGTTGCATGCCGGGAGTGACCGCACCGCCGTCATCCCAAATGTGCAGCGTTACCGGTTCGCTCCCCGCAGCCCCGCCGAACATCAGGCGTACACCCTGTACCAGGCAGGGGCAGGGAATGTCCGGCTCCAGCCGCACTGCGGCAATTTCTCCGGCCAGGAAGCCATCCTGGAATGCCGGTAATGTCAATTCGTCCCAGTTATCGTGGCCCAGCGCCGAGGTTTCCAGGTTCTGATTGGTGACCACGGCGCGCGTGATCCAGTCGCCGGTCAAACCCAGGGTGCTGGATTCCAGCCAGCCCCGTGGGTCTTCATCGATGAAGTTCACTCCCGGGGTGATGCCGTCATCGTCGCGCGCCACAGACGGCACACCGGCATTCAACATCTCGAAACCCAGCCGGAATGGGCCTGTGACGGAAATCAACTCCTGGCTGAGGGGAATGATATTCAGAGTGGCGTTGGCTGCATCCAGCTGGTAATCATATGAATACAACAATGCGCCTGGTTGGTCAGTCTCTGCGCTGTCATCCCAGATACGCAAACCGATATCAGCAAAGCCGGGGGCCCCTCCGATCAGCACACTAACGCCGTCGACCGAGCAGGGGCAGGGCCCGACGGGTGTCATGCGCACCGCGGCGGTTTCGCCGGCCACAAATCCATCCTGGAAATGGGCCACCAGGGTCGGTGACCAGCTGTCGTTTTTTAACTCGTTGACCAGATCACCCTGTTCTTCGACGGTGGCTCGGATGATCCAGTCGCCGGTCAAACCCAGCAGGCTGGACTCAATCCAACCCAGGTCAATGGCAAAAATATAGTTGGTAGCAGCTTGAATGTTGCCATCGCCGTCACGTGCGATAGCTGGGAAGCCATCGTTGGGGAATTCGAAACCAACACGAAACGGGCCGCCCTAATCTCGCCACTGAGCAATCTTTCCTGGAAAAAGGCTGGCTGACCATCCGACCAGCCATCGTTGATGAGTTCTGTGGCGCCGGCCGGGGATGAAATTAAGAGGAGCAGAACAAAACCAATACAAACTTTCCGTAGTGGCCTGCATGATGCAAGGAGCGCTGTCTTGTTCATATCAACCATCCATGGTGTCTTGTAAAGGGCGCCAAATTTCTTTCCTCCGGCCCCCTTAATTGAGGCGACGACCGCTAGTTATGACGGTTCGCCTCTGATTATTTTAGCAGAATAGGCCGGGAGTGGGATTTCGGGTG
>DAOWGA010000053.1 GCA_030637665.1 Lysobacterales bacterium
TGATGTGCGCCAGGCGCTGCACGAAGTCGGCATCGCGGGTATTACGGTCACAGAAGTAAAGGGCTTTGGACGCCAAAAAGGCCATACAGAGCTATACCGCGGCGCTGAATACAACGTTGATTTCCTGCCCAAGCTGAAGCTGGAAATCGCAGTTACAACGGAGCTTGCGGAGCAGGTCGTTGAAGCAATTCAGACCTCCGCGGTTACCGGGAAGATTGGTGACGGCAAGATATTCGTCAGTGCGCTTGAGGAAGTGATACGCATCCGGACTGGAGAAACTGGCGCAAAGGCCATTTGAAACTGTGCCCGGAACTGATGAATTGAACACATACAAAACAGATTGAATATGGATTTTTGCGGGAGTTGATGCATGGATACCCAGATTTTTGAATTACAGTACGCGATGGATACTTTCTATTTCCTCGTATGCGGGGCCCTGGTCATGTGGATGGCCGCCGGCTTCTCGATGTTGGAGGCCGGGCTGGTAAGGGCCAAAAATACGACGGAGATTCTGACCAAGAACGTAGTCTTGTATGCCATTGCCTGTTTCATGTATATGGCCTGCGGCTACGCCATTATGTATGACGGTGGCTGGTTCCTGAATGGCATTGAAGCTTTCAGCCTCGATGAGGTGCTGGCAGCCTCGGCTGAAAACGGATTTGACGGTGCATCGGTTTACTCCGGCGCATCCGATTTCTTTTTCCAGGTTGTATTTGTAGCGACCGCCATGTCGATTGTGTCGGGCGCGGTTGCTGAAAGGATGAAACTGTGGGCTTTTTTCGTTTTTGCGATTGTAATGACCGGAGTGATCTACCCCCTGGAAGGCGCCTGGACCTGGGGTGGCAAAGCGGTATTTGGCCTCTACAGCCTGGGGGATGACTTTGGTTTCAGTGATTTCGCGGGCTCGGGCATTGTTCATATAGCCGGTGCGGCTGCAGCTTTGTCAGGTGTTTTGTTACTGGGAGCGCGCGCCGGCAAGTACGGCCCGGATGGACATGCCAATGCTTTGCCCGGCGCCAACCTGCCGTTGGCCACACTGGGAACTTTCATCCTCTGGATGGGTTGGTTCGGCTTCAACGGTGGTTCAGTACTCAAACTGGGCGATGCGGCCAGTGCTCACAGCGTGGCCATGGTATTTCTGAACACCAATGCGGCCGCCGCGACCGGCCTGATTGGCGCCCTGGTGACAGCACAACTGAAATTTGGCAAGGCGGACCTCACGATGGCGCTCAACGGGGCTCTTGCCGGGCTGGTGGCCATTACTGCCGAGCCATCTACCCCCACGGCTTTGCAGGCATCACTGTTTGGTCTGGTTGCCGGCGTGCTGGTCGTATTCAGCATCATCACACTGGACAAGCTGAAGATCGATGACCCGGTGGGTGCGATCTCGGTCCACGGGGTGGTTGGCTTGCTGGGTCTGCTTTTGGTGCCGGTCACCAACGATGATGCCAGCTTCACCGGTCAGCTTGTCGGTGCAGCCACCATTTTTATATGGGTATTCGCTGCCAGTTTTGTTACCTGGCTGGTGATCAAGGCAGTGATGGGCATTCGGGTAGACCAGGAAGAAGAATACAACGGCCTGGATGTCGGAGAATGCGGCCTGGAAGCCTACCCCGAATTTACTTCCGGTCGCACCTGAACCAGTTCAGCGATTTGAGGCCCGGGGTTTCCCGGGCCTGCTAGCGCTCAGACTGGTCGACCTGCCAGGGGGACTCGGGCATGCTGGATTCCGCGGCTACATCCAGGAAGGCGCGGGCTTGTGGCGAGAGGTATTTGCCGCGCCGCATGACCGTGCCGTAGCTACGCTTGGGAAAATAGGCGCTCATGTTCTTGGCGACCAGTTTGTCGCCTTCACGCAGGCAGATACCGGTGACGATGGAAATGCCGAAGTCCAGTTCGACGTAGCGTTTGATGACCTCCCAGCCACCCACCTCCAGTGTGACATTGAACGGCACCTGGTGTTGTTGAAAAACGCGATCCACCATGCGCCAGGTGGTTAATCGGCGGGGTGGCAGGATCAGGCCATAGGGTGCGATGTCTTCGATCTTGATCTCGTTACGGTCAGCCAGTGGATGCCCTGGCGGCATGATCAGCGCCGGTTCATAGGAATAGACGGGTTGGTAACTGATGTCCGAGGGAATATCCAGCATGGAACCGATGGCGAAATCGACCTCGTCGTCGCGGATCATGGCCAGACCGTCTCGCCCGGTTACGTTCCGGAGTTGGACGTGGATGTTCGGGTAGCGTTCCCGGAAGTGCTTCACCAGGAGTGGTAGCAGGTAGATGATGGTGGACTCACCGGCAGCGATAACCACTTCACCGCTTTCCAGGTCACCTTTCATCTTGCGGTTGAAACGAGAGTTCAGGCTTTCAAGCCCTTCGACCAGTGGCCTGGCCATTTCATGCAGTTCCTGACCCTCCCGGGTCATGTTAATTCTTGGGCCATGCCGTTCGAACAGCATGGTGTCTAGCTCGCGCTCCAGCGCGCGGATCTGCAGGCTGATGGCCGGCTGGCTGAGAAACAGCTGTTCGGCGGCATCGGTCATCTTGCCACTCTTGGCCACCGCGCAAAAAGCGCGCAGTTGCTTTAACTGATTACCTTTGTAGTAAAACCTGGGTGGTTTATCGGTCAAAATCAGTCACATCTAAAATTAACAGGCCTTATATTAAATATTGAAACATTTGACTTGTCAAAGATAGGGTAATTTTCATAAGCTGGAACGTGTGTAGTTTCCTTCGGGAGAAGGAGGCCACGGGCGGTTTTTCCATTCTATAATGGCGTCTATCCAAATGTTCCTCGAACATAACAGCAGGGTGAATCTATGAATACCGAGCACGAAATCCAAAGCATGCAGGCCGACTGGTCAACCAACGAACGCTGGAAAGGCGTAACACGCGGCTATGAGCCCGCCGACGTAATCCGTCTTCGCGGCACCGTGAAAATCGAGTATAGCCTGGCCCGCCAGGGTGCGGAAAAACTGTGGCGTCATATGGCCACTGAGCCTTTCGTGAATTCACTGGGCGCCCTGACCGGCAACCAGGCCATGCAACAGGTCAAGGCCGGGCTGAAGGCCATATATCTCTCCGGCTGGCAGGTTGCTGCAGATGCCAACCTGGCAAGCGCCATGTATCCCGACCAGTCTCTCTATCCTGCTGATTCCGTGCCCAATATAGTGCGCCGCATCAATAATGCCCTGCTCCGCACCGACCAGTTGCACCACGCTGAAGGTGATGATTCTGTGGACTGGATGCAGCCGATCGTGGCAGATGCCGAAGCCGGCTTTGGTGGTGTGCTGAACGCGCACGAATTAATGAAAGCCATGATCGAAGCAGGCGCCGCGGGTGTGCACTTCGAAGACCAGTTGGCTTCAGCCAAGAAGTGCGGTCACATGGGCGGCAAGGTGCTCGTGCCCTCCCAGGAGGCCGTCCAGAAGTTGATTGCGGCTCGCCTGGCTGCCGACATCATGGATGTTCCGACTGTCCTGCTTGCGCGCACCGATGCGAATGCAGCGGGCCTGATTACATCTGACGTGGACCCATATGATGCACCGTTCCTCACCGGCGAGCGTACCGTGGAAGGCTTTCATGTGACCCGGCCCGGAATGGATCAAGCCATCTCACGCGGCCTGGCTTACGCACCGTATTCCGACCTGCTCTGGTGTGAGACCGCCCATCCGGATCTGGATGAGGCGAAAATTTTCGCCGAAGCCATCAAGAAGGAATACCCGGATCAGCTACTCTCATATAACTGTTCACCGTCTTTCAATTGGAAGGCGAACCTGGATGACGAAACGATTGCGAAGTTCCAGAGAGAATTGGGTGCGATGGGCTACAAGTTCCAGTTCATCACGCTGGCCGGCTTCCATGCGCTGAACTACAGCATGTATACGCTGGCTCATGGATACCGTGAGCGCCAGATGGCCGCATACGTCGAGCTGCAGGAAGCCGAGTTCGGCGCCGAGCCGATTGGTTACACCGCAACCAAGCACCAGCGCGAAGTGGGCACCGGTTACTTCGATGCCCTGACGCAAGTGATCGGCGGTGGCCATTCCTCGCTCTCCGCGCTCAGCGGTTCGACCGAAGACGAGCAGTTCATGGAAGCTGTTTGAATCAGAATTGCCTTCGGCAGGGCCTTTCTGTAGGAGGCCGCCATGCGGCCGAAAACATAATCGCCCGCATGGCGGCCTCCTACATTTGGTGCTCCTACAGTAGTTCGATACCCAGATATAGAATGAGGGTGAGCAACAGTCCCATGTGAACCACGCCTTTCACACTGGTCATCGGGCCAGTCTTGCCTTTAATACCGTTAATCTCCAGTGCCAGGATAATTCCAAACACGACGATCAGCGACACGATGCTCGCGCTCATGACCGGTGTGGCCAATTGAGCCAGGTGCACCGATGAAGCCATGAAAAACAGCATCGGGATGGAAAACAGTGTGTTCGTCCTGGATGCAAGACCTGCTTTACCCAACGCGCCGGCGGCGGCTGGATCTGCCTCACCGCCCGCCGCGGCTTTTTCAGCCGAAGCAATGACGATTTTCTGGGCGGGCCAAATGATCAGCCAGACATTCAGGAACATGAAGATGCCAAGCACCGCTCCCACGATAATGCCGTAACCAGTCAGTTGCTTGGCGCCCAACATCGCGATGCCGCTGAGAAAAGTGAACATCGCGCCCCAGCGGAACCACCACAGTGCACGTGGCACCAGCTTGCGGATGGCATCCGACTTGGAAGAAGCATCGGCTTCCTTGAAATACTCTCCCTGCACGAAGTTGAAGTACCAGAGCAGGCCAATCCAGGCCACGCCAGCGAGCAGGTGAATCCACCTGAAAAGAAAGGCAATTGCATTGCCCTGAAGTAGTGCAAGTTCCACGTTTCGGCTCTCCCTGTTTCTCTTTATATGATGGCTGCCAGAGGAGGCGGCCACTCCACTGCATAGGGTACACCGGTTCTGCGCGAATCTGAACTGCAGGAGCGCGCTATGCGCGCGAAATTTTTGTTGGATGGAAAGAAATCGCGCGCATGGCGCGCTCCTACAGTTCCTTACCAAGCCTTCAATGGAAAATCGATCGGTTTCGCAGGGGGCCACGGCAGGCCAGATTCAGCCAGCATGGATGCAAAAACCGGTGCGGCCTCGAGGTCGAAGGGCGCGCCGCAGGTACAGTGGTAGATCGCCTGCATCAGGGTCATGTAGCCGAACGGCCGGCGGTCGATCAAGCCGGCCAGGCGATTGGCTTCATTGTGGTGGCCTTGCAAAGCTTCCATGATCAAAGCCTGAAAATCATTCGGCCCGTATTTACCCAGAAACTCATTCTGGTAAGCGCTTGCTGCAGCGGCATCGCCTCGTAACGCGGCCAGGTGAGATTTTGAGATCAGCAGTTCGTTTTCTGTCCGCAATTGAATATCCGCAACCTGCCCGGCTTCATCTGTGCGTCCCACCGTTGCCAGGGCTGTGATATAGGCCTGAGTCAGCATATTGTGATTAATGGTCTGCATAACGTACTCGGCCACCTGGATAGCCTGCTGCGGCTGATCAAGCCACAGGTTTGCACGAACCATGTGTATCCAGGGCCGCACCAGCACGGGGTCGCATGCTGCCAGGCGGGCAAGGGCATCGCGTAGCACTTGTGACTTGCCGAACGCTGCGCTGGCGTTCTGGGCCCAGATAGCAACTTCGCAACCCGGCGCAGAGAGCACTCGTTCGTTGTGTGAAGCAAGGCCGCGCCATTCGCCCAGGAGCAGGGCGCGGCCGAATTCCGAAACAACACGTTGAGCGGGGTTTTTGGCGTGGCGTATGGCCTGATCCAGGTCAAACCTGAGTGCTGCGGGCGCGCGTTCCAGGTCCTCATCGCTGATATTACCGTCCAAAGCTCCGTTTGCATGGGTCATCAATATGTGGCTGTACAAGTCGGAATGATGCAGGTAGGCATCAGAAAAATTCGGAGCGAGAGCGATAGCAATTTCAAAATGCTGGTTGGCCTGTCGTAAGCGGCTGATCTGGTCGCCTTCCTCATGCGCCTTTTCGAATAGTTCCAGACCCTTCTGATAGGCGGTATAAGCTTCCACATTGCGCACGCCGGCATGTCGCATGCTGGCCCGCAGATCTTCATCAAGGAATATGTTCAGCGCCGCTGCCACCTTTTCAGCGATGTCTGCCTGCACCACAAATGTATCCTCGGTGTGGCGGTCATAGGTTTCCGACCACAGGTGGAAGCCATCTTCGGCCCGGATCAGTTGCGCGGTAATGCGCAGTTGCTCGCCTGCCCGGCGAACCGAGCCCTCCACGATATGGGCCACGCCCAGTTGCCCGGCAATTTCATCGATCGGAATATTCTGCCCCTTGAAATGAAATGCGGAGGTCCTGGCAGTCACCAGTAATTCCGGCAGCTGGGCCAGGGCGTTGATGATCTCTTCGGTCAGGCCATCGGAAAAATAGTCATCGTCCGGGCCGTTGCTCATGGCCACGAAGGGGAGGACAGCTACGGATCTCTGCGTTGCTCCAGAAAGGTCCGGATTTTCGCCATTTGCCTCATGGGGTTTTGAAACGCTTCTGGTTTCGACAGGTCCATTCTGGATTCCGGCATTCGCCGGAATGACGGGGTGAGGTGTGCTTTGAATGACGGGGTGAGGTGTGCTTTGAATGACAAATTTGTCGACCAGGAGAAAACTGATTGCGATAGCGAGAACGACGATAATTGCCCGGTCCAGCTTGCGGCCTGTCTGCGAGGTGATTGACTTGGAACGGTCCACCTCGCTTTCGAGTTTTACGCCTTCAGGTGTCAGTTCAAAAGCCCAGGCCAGTATGACAGCCGGAATGAAGCCGATGACCAGGAGAAATAACACCATTCTTGGAATGGAGTCAGGCAACTCCAGGATAGGGGTAATAATGTCAGTGATTTGTAGAAGCA
>DAOWGA010000082.1 GCA_030637665.1 Lysobacterales bacterium
GGCTGACCGGGCGGCTGCGGTAGATATGCACCGCGGCCTTGCCGTTTTCATCGTTTGCGTCAATGTCGGCCAGCCCAGCATATTTTCGGGTCTGGCCAAAGTTGATTTCCTCGGGATAGTGCCCCTGCTTCTGGATCACGTCTCCAAAAGGCGCGAAGGTATCGTCAGTCAGGGGTTTGAGCTTCAGCCGGTAAGTTTTCATGAGAATTCTATTTGATCAAAGTTCAGGTTTTCCGAACAGCCTCAGGCGACTGATCCCACCATCAGGAAAAATGTCGAATCGGACGTGACTGACTTTATTTGAATCCATCACTTCCTGTTCGAACACTTGCACCTGGTCTGGACTTAGTGGAACCTGGGGCAGTATTTCCCGCCAGAACGGTGCTCCTTCAGAAATTTCGCTTGTGGGCATTTTCCCAAGCATGGCGCCGTGCAAGGAGCACCGGGCCGGATAATTTCCCTTGAAGAAAGCCGTGTCCACTTCCACCCGCCGGATGTGCCCGGGATGACCCAGTTTCAGTATGACCCAGTCATTGCCGGGCTCGCGCCGGCGGCGTGTTTCCCAGCCATCACCCATGTTGACACCACGGCCGGGTGCGATCAGGTTGGACATGTGCCCAAAGTGCATGTCGTTGCATGCCAGCGCTCTTCCGCCCCGGGTCATCGCCGCCAGGTCCACCCATTCATCCGCTGTATCCTGACTCCAGTCATAATGCGCCACACCATATACCCGCAAGCGTGCAATGCCGCCGTCCGGATAGATGTTCAGGCGCATATGAGTCCACACGCCGGGGTCCTTGATTTCGAAATAGTGGTGCGCATCGCCTTCCAATGGTGTTGCAGGCAGTAGTACCCTCCACTGCGCGCCGTCGTCCGGATCACCCTCGCAGTTGCAAACCTCAAGCGAAGCCGTCGGCGGGTAATTGCCGGTGAAGTAACTGGTGTCGATGTCCACGCCATGGATGGATCCGGGGCAAAGTCGTATGACACAGTAGTCATGGCCTTGCCCGCGTTTGCGCCGGCTCTCCCAACCGTCCATCCACTTGCCATGCTCGTCGTACTTGTCCGGGATGAATATGGGCGCTTCCGCTTTGATCAGGCGTTCTTTCGGTGCAAAGAAATCGTCCGATGCAACAATGACCTCCGCCCCAAGGCGTGGCTGGGCGAGGTCGATGTAACGATCGATAAATTCTGCTTTGACTGACATTTGCTGCCCGTGCTACTCGAATTTGCTTTCAATCCGGAACAAGCCGATGAGGATGACCTGGTCCAGCGCCGCCTGTAATTCTTGCTCTTCTGTATTTGTCAGGCGCGCTCTGAATGCATCCAGAATCTCGTGCCGGCCGTATCCCTTCACGGCCATGATAAACGGAAAACCGAACCTGGCCCGGTAAGATTCGTTGAGACGCTGGAATTCTGCAAATTCCCCGGCGCTGCAACGGTCCAGGCCTGCACCACGTTGCTCGGTTTGTGATGCGGCGGTGAGTTCCTCCGCGCTTGCGATACCCACAGCCAGCTCCGGGTGGGCCTGCAGCAGGGACAGCTTCTGCTCGCGGTTTGCTGCGTTAATCACATCAGCGAATACCCGGTGTAGCCCGGCCGCCTTGTCATGGCGAACGTCCAGGCCGGATTCCCAAGCCTGGCTCGCAATCCAGGGCGAGTGTTCGAAAACATCGCCGAACATGGCCACGAACTCTGCTTTGTCCATGCTGCCGGGCTGCATTTACGCCTGGCTCCCGTTCGTGGGTGAATGGTGCTGGCGCCAGTGGCGCGCGATATCGATGCGTCGGCACCACCAGACCTTGTCAAAAGTTTTAGCGTAACGAATGAATCGCTCCAGTGCGGCAAAACGGCCCGGGCGGCCAGCCAGGCGGCAGTGCAGCCCGATCGACATCATGCGTGGTGTCCGTTCTCCCTCGGCGTACAGGACATCGAAACTGTCTTTCAGGTACTGGTAGAACTGGTCACCGCTGTTAAAACCCTGGCTGGTGGTGAATCGCATGTCGTTGGCGTCCAGCGTGTATGGAATGACCAGGTGAGGGCGCCCGTAGCGATTGTCCCAGTGAGGAAGATCGTCATTGTAGTCATCCGCGTCATACAAGAACCCGCCCTCTTCGACTACCAGCCGGCGCGTATTGGGGCTGCTGCGGCCCGTATACCAGCCCAGGGGACGCTCCCCGGTTACCTGCTCGATGGCGCTGATGGCTTTTAGCATGTGCTCGCGCTCAATCGCTTCGTCGATGTGCTGGTAATCGATCCAGCGGTAGCCATGGCTGCAGATTTCGTGCCCGGCCTGGTGGAGCGCAAGTACCGGAGCGGGATTTCGTTCCACGGCCATGCCCACTGCGAAGACCGTCACCGGTATCTGGCACTGCCGGAAAAGGCGCTCCAGCCGCCACACGCCGACCCGGCTGCCATATTCGTAAATGGATTCCATGCTCATGTGGCGCACGCCCTCACGGGCGTCGGCTCCTATAATCTCGGATAGAAACGCCTCAGATGCCGGATCGCCGTGCAGCACGCAGTTCTCGCCGCCTTCCTCGTAATTGAGCACCACTTGCAGGGCCAGCTGTGCTCCGCCAGGCCATTTTGGATCGGGCGGTTGCGAGCCGTAACCGGCCAGGTCCCTGGGATAGTTTGTGCTCATGGAATTGCTATACTCTCGGTCAGGATCTATTTAATACTTTACGTCAGTCGGTCCCTGCAGAATAGCAGACCGCGCATCGAGTTCCGGGTGATCAATGGGATTTCTGACCACGCATGTACTGGACACCGCCAGGGGGCGCCCCGCTAGCGGAGTGCTGATTGAACTGTTCCGGGTCGATAACGGGCGGCGTCATCTTGCCAGCGCCACGACCAATGAAGACGGTCGTTGCGAAGAACCGTTATTGCCGGAAGGTGCTTTCCACAGCGGCGAATACGAACTGGTTTTTCATGCCGGCGATTATTTTGCCGCCAGCGGTCTGTCGCTGCCTGAGCCGCGCTTCCTGGACCAGGTCGTGATCCGTTTCGGTGTTTCCGACCCAGATCAGCATTACCATGTGCCCCTGTTGATCTCACCTTTTTCATACAGCACCTATCGCGGCAGCTGATGTCCGAAGGGATCCGCTTTCTGCTGAGTGAACAGATCATCGAGCTATTGAGCTTTGATCCGCAACTGACGGTACTTGAATGGCTGCGCACCGAGGCGCGCCGCAGGGGTACCAAGGAAGGCTGTGCAGAAGGTGATTGTGGCGCCTGTACAGTGGTAGTCGGGGAATTGCACGACGGCTCTGTTCGATACCGCGCCTTCAATGCCTGCATTCTCTTGCTGGCCACGCTTGACGGCAGGCAATTGATCACGGTCGAGGACCTGGCCAGGCGTGGGTTGCATCCGGTGCAACAGGCCCTGGTGGACCAGCATGGCTCGCAATGTGGCTTCTGCACACCCGGCTTTGTGATGAGCCTGTTTGCCATGTATCACGATAAAGATCGCGGTGAGCGGCCCGGGCGCGCGGAAATCGACGAGGGCCTGGCCGGCAACCTGTGCCGTTGTACGGGCTATGCGCCTATCGTGGAGGCGGCCCGGGAGGTGCTGGTACAACCTGCCGCCGACCATTTTACCAACAGGCGGGATCTGATCATCCGGGCATTGGAGGACATCCAGCCGGTCACGGCGGCACATGTGCAATTTGAGGGGCGTCATTTTTTCTCCCCCCGATCCTACAGCGAGCTGTCCAGACTGCTGGTGGAATACCCTGCTGCAGTGATGGTTGCAGGCGCCACTGACGTGGGGCTCTGGATTACCAAACAGCAAAAACGCATGGAAGTCCTGATTTATACCTGCAACGTTATGGAACTTCAGGAAGTCACGCTCGATCCAGAGCAGGATCGGCTCGAAATCGGCGCTGCGGTCAGCTACACCGATGCGATGGATGCATTGAGCGGGTATTTTCCGGACTTCAGGCCATTGTTGAGCCGTCTGGGCGCCGTGCAGGTGCGAAATGCCGGAACCATCGGCGGAAATATCGCCAATGGCTCACCGATCGGGGACATGCCACCACCATTGATTGCACTGAGGGCGCGATTGCTTGTGCGCAGTGCCGCCGGCCGGCGTGAACTGGGTCTGGAGAATTTCTTTATCGCATACGGCAAACAGGATTTACGGCCGGGTGAATTTATTGAAAAGGTTCTGTTGCCCTTGCCCGGGGAACGGCAGTTGTTCCGTGTTTACAAATTGTCCAAACGATTCGACCAGGACATTTCCTCTGTCTGTGCCGCATTTGCGTTGGTGTTGGATGGCGGTGAAGTGGCGTCGATCCGCATTTGTTACGGTGGAATGGCGGGTGTACCAGCCAGGGCAAGGGGCGCAGAGAACGCCTTGCTGGGTCAAAGCTGGAGCCGTGAAAATATTGAACGGGCCAAATCAGCCATGGCGGATGATTTTGAACCCTTGACGGACTGGCGGGCGAGCAGCGAGTACCGCATGCTGGCGGCACAGAACCTGCTTCAGCGTTTCTTTCTCGAAACGACCGGCAGCGAAACAGTGCAACTGGCCGCAAAGGCGCAGGCGCGATGAGCCGGGCGGGCAGCGGGAAGCAAACGCCTGTGGTCCATTCATCAGTGGCCCATGACAGCGCAATTGGGCATGTCACCGGCGAGGCGGTCTACGTCGATGACATTCTCGAGCCAGCCGGCCTGTTGCATGTCTATTTCGGCGCCAGTTCCTGCGCCAGGGGCAAGGTCCGTCGCATGGACCTGTCGCGGATAGAGGCCTTTCCGGGCGTGGTAGCGGTAATTACATCAAAAGATGTGCCCGGAAAGAACGATATCAGCCCGATGCACACTCTGGACGAAGAGATACTGTGCAGCGGCGAAATTCATTTTCACGGCCAGCCCTTGTTTGCCGTGGCGGCTGAAAGCCGCGAAATCGCGCGCCGGGCGGTCAAACTGGCAGAAATTGATTTCGAAGAAATGCCATCCATCCTCGGCATTGACGAGGCGATGGAGCAGCAATCCTGGGTGGCCGAACCGCACGAGATGAAGCGGGGCGACCCACATGAGGCCATCGCAAATTCGGCCCATCACCTGAGCGGAGAACTGAGGACCGGCAGCCAGGATCATTTTTACCTGGAAGGCCAGGCTGCGATGGCGATTCCGCAGGAAAAGGGGGATATGCTGATTTACTCGTCAACCCAGCATCCTTCCGAACTCCAGCACCTGGTTGCCCAGGCCCTGGACAAGGCCGACAACGCGGTGACCGTGGAAGTGCGGCGCATGGGCGGCGCTTTTGGCGGCAAGGAGACCCAGGCGGCGCAGTGGGCCATGATCGCCGCGCTGCTGGCGCGCCAGACTGGCCGCCCGACCAAAATCCGGCTGGACCGGGATGACGACATGATCAGCACCGGCAAACGTCATGATTTCCGGATTCGATACGAGCTTGGTTTCGATGATGAGGGCATGATCGAGGGCCTTGATCTGGAACTGGCCGCTCTCTGCGGCATGTCTGCCGACTTGTCCGCGCCGATTTGCGATCGGGCTATGTTCCACAGCGACAATGCCTATTACCTTCCGCACGCCAGGATCCGGTCCTATCGTTGCCGGACCAACACGGTTTCCAACACGGCCTTCCGCGGTTTTGGCGGCCCGCAGGGCATGATGGCGATCGAGCGCATCATCGACGCCATTGCCGCCCACCTGGACCTGGATCCTTTTGCAGTCCGGATGGCCAATCTCTATGGTGGGGAGGGCAGGGACATCACGCCTTACCACATGAAAGTGGAGGACAATGTCCTGCATGACTTGATGCCTGAACTCGCGGAATCATGCGACTACCATCAGCGGCGCAAAGCGGTTTTTGCCTTCAATGCCGGCAGCCCGGTCATCAAGCGTGGCATTGCGCTCACACCGGTCAAGTTCGGTATTTCCTTCACCACGACTTTTCTGAACCAGGCCGGAGCGCTGGTGCACGTTTACAAGGATGGAAGCATTCATCTCAACCATGGCGGCACGGAAATGGGGCAGGGCCTGTTTATCAAGGTCGCACAGGTGGTGGCAGATGCGTTCCAGGTGAAGCTGGATCAGATCAGGATCACCGCCACCAATACCGGTAAAGTTCCCAACACCTCGGCTACCGCGGCGTCAGCAGGTTCCGATATGAACAGTATGGCTGCCCTGGATGCAGTTAATAAAATCAAGAAACGGCTGACTGCTTTTGCGGCCGGGGAATACGGTGTCCCGGAAGACGCCATCCATTTCATCGATGGTACGGTGCACATTGCTGAGCTGTCCAAGACCTTTGCCGAACTGGTCATGGAAGCCTATCTGGCACGTGTTTCTTTGTCCGCTACCGGTTTTTATCGCACGCCGAAGATCTGGTACGACCGTGAAACAGCCCGCGGCCGCCCTTTCCTTTATTTTGCCTACGGCGCGGCCATTTCTGAAGTGGAAATCGATACGCTGACCGGCGAAAACCGCATTCGTCGCGTGGACATCCTGCACGATGCAGGCCGCTCGCTGAACCCCGCCATCGACCTCGGGCAGATCGAGGGCGGTTTCGTGCAGGGCGCCGGCTGGCTGACTATGGAGGAATTGTGGCGGGACGACTCGGGCGCCTTGCAAACTCACGCACCCTCGACCTACAAGATTCCTGTCAGCGCAGATGTGCCCGCTGCATTCAATGTCCGGATCTGGGAACCCGGAGAAAATCACGAGCCCACTATCCACCGCTCCAAGGCTGTCGGTGAACCTCCCCTGATGCTGGCGATCTCCGTTCACAGCGCCATCAACCAGGCCATAGCCAGCCTGGCGCCCGGCAGATCATTACCGAAGCTGGATTCACCAGCCACGCCTGAACGAATTCTGATGTGTATCCAGTCGCTTTGATTCAGTTACCGAAAAACCTGGAAAGTAGAATTGTCCTGGATTGTTGACCTTCAACGCTTACTCCGTGAGCAGCCATGTGTTCTGGTGACGCTGAACCTGATTAGTGGTTCAGCGCCGAGAGACTCGGGCAGCCGCATGATGGTGACTGCAGGTGAAGTCGCCGGCAGCATCGGCGGCGGCAACCTGGAATATCAGGCCACAAAAATGGCGCGTGGTTTAATGCTGAACAAACAAGCTGGATACCAGGAAAAAAAGCTTTACGGCCTCGGGCCGGCGCTGAACCAGTGTTGCGGGGGGGCGGTCGCTTTGCTTTACGAGGTTTTCGATGGATCTTTGCCTCCCTGGCTGGAAGAATTGCAACTGGCGTTCGAAAGTGGGCGGCCCGTGGTGCTGGCCTCTTGCGCGGGTACACCGGCATCGCACAAGATGGTAATCACACCTGAAAATGGCGTGGACAGATCGGTGCCGAATGAAGTGTCAGCCGCAGCTTTGGCCCTGGTACAGAGGCCCGGGGATGGGCCTATGGTGACCGTTGAAGAGCTTGGGGCATCAGCTGAAACATGGTGGGTGGAGCTAATCCGGGAGGAACGGAAGCCCGTCATGTTGTTCGGCGCCGGACACGTGGGCCAGGCGGTGGCCTCGGCACTGTCGCCGCTACCCTTCAGCCTGACCTGGGTTGACAGCCGCGCGGCAGTTTTCCCCACTGACCTGCCCGCGAATATCAGGGCAGTGAGAACAAGTACCCCGCTGGACCTGGTTGCTGAAGCCCCTCCCGGCAGTATTTTCATCGTGATGACACACAGTCATGAACTGGATGAAGATATCTGTTTCGAGGTGCTGCGGCGGGATGATTTTGCCTGGCTGGGCCTGATCGGATCCGCAACCAAGCGCAGCCGATTCGTACATCGTCTCGAGCAGCGCGGCATCAAGCCCGAAAAGCTGGATTCTTTGGTCTGTCCGATCGGGCTTGCTGGCATTCGGGGAAAGCAGCCTGCTACCATTGCGCTCAGCCTGGCTGCTCAGATGATGACGGACCAAAAGGAATGACGCGCAATGCCCATTGACCCGAGAAAACAACTGATCAGGGATCTACCCAAAGCCGAGTTGCACATTCATATCGAGGGCAGCCTGGAGCCGGAGATGATGTTCTCGCTGGCGCAGCGCAACGGTGTTGAATTGCCGTACGCAAACGTCGAGGCGATTCGCGAAGCCTACCAGTTCAACTGCCTGCAGGATTTCCTGGACCTGTATTACCAGGGAATGTCTGTATTGCAGACCCGGCAGGATTTTTATGACTTGACCTGGGCATACCTGCAGCGTTGCCGGGAAGACAATGTCGTTCACACGGAGATTTTCTTCGATCCCCAGGGGCACACCGGGAGAGGAATTGAATTCGATACGGTGTTCGAGGGTATCTGGTCCGCGCTTCAGGATGGTGAGCACGAACTGGGGATCAGCAGCCGGGTGATCATGTGCTTTCTCAGGCACCTCGATCAGGATGACGCCTTCGCGACCCTGGAGCAGGCTGGACCATATCTGGACCGCATTACTGGTGTCGGCCTGGATTCATCCGAAGTGGGACATCCGCCCAGCAAGTTTTTTGCCGTCTTTGAGCAAGCCGGCCAAATGGGCTTGAAGCGCGTCGCCCACGCCGGTGAAGAAGGCCCGCCCGAGTATATTTACGAGGCAGTTGATGGCTTGCAGGTCGACCGTATCGACCACGGCAACCGCGCATTGGAAGACCACTTGCTGGTGCAACGCCTGGCCGAACTGAAACTACCGTTGACGGTCTGCCCACAGTCTAACCTGAGGCTGGCCGTTGTTCCTGACATGAAAGCGCATCCTATCCGCACCATGCTGGCCGCAGGCCTGAAGGTAACGGTGAATTCGGACGATCCGGCTTATTTCGGCGGCTACATGAATGACAATTTCAATGCCCTGGTGGACGCAACAGACCTGTCCGCCGATGAAATCATCAAGCTGGTAAGAAACAGTTTCAAAGCCTCTTTCCTGGACAAGCACGCAAAGCTGGCGCATTTGAAAACCGTGCAGGCAATTCTGGGCCATTGATGGAAGCCTACCTCCAGGAATGGCTGGGACTGCTGTTGCGCTGGGCGCACTTCATTACCGGTGTGGCCTGGATCGGAGCCTCCTTTTATTTCAATTGGCTGGAAAATCACCTGGAGCGACAACAGGCTGAAGCTGATATTGCCGGTGACCTGTGGGCGGTTCACGGCGGTGGATTCTATTACCTGCAGAAATTGCGGGCTGCGCCGCAGCAATTGCCGCAGCACTTGCACTGGTTCAAATGGGAAGCCTACTTCACCTGGCTAAGCGGCTTCGCATTACTGTGCGTGGTTTATTACTGGAATGCCGGCCTGTTTATGGTGGATAGCCGGGTTGCGGATCTTTCCAGCCTTCAAGCCATCACCATTGGCCTTGCATCGCTGCTATTGTCCTGGTTGTTCTACGATCTGCTGTGCCGTTCTGCAGCAGGTAAAAGGCAGGCACTGACCGCCCTGATGATTATCGCCTGGTTCGCGCTGCTTTCGTGGTTGCTGAGCAGTTTACTCAGTGGCCGAGCCGCCTACATTCACGTAGGGGCTGCCATTGGCACGATTATGGTAGCCAACGTGTTCTTCGTCATTATTCCATCCCAGAAGGAATTGGTGGATGCCGTGAGGGAGCAACGGGTTCCTGATGCCCGCAAAGGCGAGAACGCCCTGCTGCGGTCGCGTCACAACAACTATTTCACGCTGCCGGTGCTGTTCATCATGATCAGTAACCACTATGCAGGCACCTTCGGCCATTCCCTGAACTGGCTGGTGCTGCTGCTTTTATCCCTTTCCGGAGTCGGGATTCGCCATTGGTTCAACATCCGGCACCTGGAAGGCCACAGCCGGCTGGTGTTGCCTTTTTCGCTGCTGCTTTTGCTGGCCGTGATTATTGCATTGCGGCCGCAGGCGCCAGCGAAGAGTCAAACCGTTTCCGCTTCCCCGGCAACGGCCGAGGCGATGAAGGTAGTGCAGCAGCACTGCACCATTTGCCATTCTGCAAAGCCGGACCATCCGGGATTTGCCGCGGCGCCCCTGGGAATCGTACTGGACGATGAGAGTGCGCTGAATGTGCTGGCGCGGAGGGTGCACCACGTGACGGTAGTGACGCAATCCATGCCCCTTGCAAACGCCACAGGCATGAGTGATGAGGAGCGTGATCTGATAGACAGATGGTATGCTGGACGGATGCTTGAGCAGGCAAAAAGGAGTGAGCAGGAACCATGAGTGACAGGGGTAACAAGAACTGGTCAATGGCTGATATATCAGAAAAGGCGGTCACTCGGCGAGTCGCTGTCGCCGGTGGAAAGATCCGTATGGGATCTGAAGCTTTTGCGCTTCTGGTGGAAGGTAAGTTACCCAAGGGCGATCCTCTGGCAATGGCGGAAATCGCCGGCATTCAGGCGGCAAAACAGACGCCCTCCCTGA
This sequence comes from Lysobacterales bacterium, assembly GCA_030637665.1. Classification (GTDB taxonomy): domain Bacteria; phylum Pseudomonadota; class Gammaproteobacteria; order Xanthomonadales; family SZUA-36; genus JAJRRA01. The sequence continues at coordinate 10,347 of DAOWGA010000082.1, forward strand.
TACCCCTCTGTCACCCGATTGCACTCAATCGTGTGATGATTCACTCGGTGCTCCGGCCGGATGATCATGCGGTGGAATTATTTTGTGTCGCGGAAATTGCCGAAAAAACGGGCGTTGAAATGGAAGCACTGACGGGCCTGTCTGTCGCCCTGCTGACTATCTGGGATCTCACCAAGCCAATAAATGCAGCACTGGAAATTACCGACACCCGCCTGCTATTCAAATCAGGTGGCAAACGCGGCACCTGGGTACATCCGGATGGCCTGCCGGCGGAAGTCGAAGCGATTGTTGTTAATTTGTAGGAGCGCAGTGGCGGCAATTTACCCACTCGGCATTGCCGTTGGCGTAGTACTCCTTTTTCCAGATTGGCAGGCGTGCTTTGACCTGGTCGATGATGTAGCGGCATGCATCGAAGGCGGCGGCCCGGTGTGGTGATGAGACACCCACTACGACGGCTACATCGGATAATTCCATCAGCCCGCTACGATGTACCCCGTGGGCATTGCTGATGCCGAAACGTTCGATCGCTTCTTCGATGATACGATTGCCCTCCTTGACTGCCATTGGCTGGTAGACTTCATACTCCAGGCGCAGCACCTGTTGCCCCTCGTTATAGTCCCGAACCCAGCCATCGAACTGGACGTACGCACCACAGGAACGGTCCAGTAATTGCCTCCTGAACGCTTCGAGATCGATCGCGCCCGATGTAATTTGAAATGCATTCATCCGCCTGCAACCGGCGGGAAAAACAGGACTTCGTCACCGTCCTGCAAGCGTGCATCCCAGTCCGACATTTCATCATTGATGGCGACCATAGCGGCAGTGTATGACTGCAGGGCATCGAAGCGCCCGGCGCATTCACTGAATAATTCGGCCGCTGAGCCAGCGGCGGTGTTCACTCTTTCTGTTTCGATTCCGGTTGCTTCGCGAAAAGCTGCGAAATAGCGGACCTTGATCTGGTTCATTTAACAATCCTCAACCACCCATGCGGTACATCTCGACTTTTTCCTGGTCGTGCCCGGGCAAACCACGCTCCTCGCTGTAGCGATCATCTCTTTTTTCCCATACAGAAATGATCCGCTCCCTCAATTCGGCCGGATCCTCGCCATGACGAATCAGGGGCATCAGATTGGTGCCCTTGCTGGAAAACAGGCAGGTGTAAAAAAGACCGTCGGCAGTGATGCGGGCCCGCGTGCAGCCGCCACAGAATGGTTTGCTGATGGAACTGATAAAACCAATTTCGCCCTGCCCGTCTGCGTATTCATAACGTTGCGCAGTCTCGGCGGCACTGCGTTTATTGACCGGCCTGATTGGCCATTTCGCATTGATCGCTTCGATCCATTCGGCTGAAGGCACCACTACCGAGCGGTTCCAGTGATTGCAATTGCCCACATCCATGAACTCGATCAGACGCACCTTGTGCACGCTGCCACGGAAGTATTCCAGCAGGTCCATAATCGTATGGTCGTTAATGCCCCTTTGCACGACCGTATTGATCTTCAACTGCCGGAAGCCGGCGGATTCCGCTGCTGCTATGCCGTCCAGTATCTGGCCCAGATGGGCTTTGCCGCCGCTCATGTGATCAAGCACGGTTTCATCCAGTGTGTCCAGACTGACCGTGATACGTCCAAGGCCGGCTTGCGCCAGGTCTTCGGCGAGCCGGGGCAACATCACACCGTTGGTGGTCAGCGCGATATCCTCCAGTTCAGGGATCGCTGCAAGCCGCTCCACCAGGCCGGGCAGGCCGGGCCGAACCAGAGGTTCGCCGCCTGTGATGCGAATTTTACGTACGCCCAATTCGACAAAGGTCTTGATGAGATCTTCGATTTCGTGGTCGGTGAGCAATTTCACCAGGGGCAGGAAGATACCGCGTCCATTCAGCGAATCCGCCGGCATGCAGTAGGTGCAGCGGAAATTACAACGGTCGATGACGGATATGCGTAATTCACGCAAAGGGCGTTGCAGTCGATCCTGCAAAGGCTCGGGGTTTGTGATTTTGAGTGGAATCTGCATGTGCTTATTGACCGAATTATATCCTTTCTATTTCAAATCAGCGCAAGGTCAGGAAATACGCCTGTGAATCTCATATGGGATCATGGTTCTGCTGCAAGCTTCGAGCCGCCGGGTGGTCAGTTTTTTTCACTTTGTTGCAGTAGCGTTTTTTTAACCGACTGGTGATGTTCAAGGGTCCGCCGGTATACCTCTACGACCTTGTCAACTCCAGATGGCTCCAGCGCACCTTCATTGCCTGTTGCGATATAAGTAGCGTAGATTCCGGACGCAGTCATCAAAGCGCCGTTAACCAGCTTGATATCGATACCGTTTTCTTTCAACTCATTCGCAAGCTCAATGAACTTGTTGGTACAGTACATGTGGTTTTCCTGGTCGCTCACTGCAATGCTCCGCCAAGGGGTTTAAAAGTGCACATTGTATAAATAATTGCACCCCAATGCTTGTTTACTACCTGAGGATTTCACATCAGTCGCAGGACAGGCCATCCAACAGGGTCAGGCGTTTGAGGTTCAGTGTGCCGGCGGGAAAACCAGCTTCACTGGGAGTGAAGCGGGCAGTTCCTGATGAACAGGCCAGTTCCAGTTCCAGCGTACCCCAGGGATCGATTACGACTTGATCGGGGTCGAACCCCGCACCGAATATACCGCCGTGGGTGGTAGCCATGTTATTGAAAACGATTTTGCTGCCCTGAATTTTGCCAACGCCGTAAAACCAGCGGCGGTTGCCCTGCGGATCGTAGCTGAACCAATACACCAGCACGCGCTGATCGATCAGGACTTCAAGCACGTAACCTTCACCGGAATGAGTCAGGTCGTACCAGGAGCCACTCAATCGGCCCGTGGCGATTTCCGGTGGCAGTGAAACCATGCCGCAATCGATACCCATGACACGGGTCAGGCGTTTCAGATTCATGCGGCCATGACGCCGGCCGTTGCCATCCTTGTCGATCAGCCAATCCATGGCTCCACTGTCACAGTCCGACCAGATGAAGCTGGCTGAACCGACCACGGACCGCGTGACTTTCCCGGGATCGAAGCCCGGACCGAATTCGCCGCCCGAAACCTGTACCAGTTGGGGAAACAGGATGCGGTTGCCGCGGATTTCCCCCGCGGCCATGTACCAGTCCTGGTTGCCGTCGCCGTCGTAGGTGAACCAGTACATCACGGCGCGGTTGTCAGGCAGGATTTCCAGCATGAATCCTTCGCCGGTACGGTCCTGGTCATACCAGGCTGATGATGTTCCCGCCTCTATGACAAACGGATCCTCCAGCGTGTCTGAAGTGACCTGAAGTTGTATGGTGGAATCGGTGCCACCGCTGTCAGTGAGATCATTCCCTTCGCTGTTTTCATATCCAGACCAGCCACCGTTTTCCCAGCGGGCCACGGTGGAAGGATCTGCATCCACCCGGCTGCTGGTCATGTCCGCAGCCAGGTGCAGCAAAGTGGCCATCACGGTTCCACTCACCAGGCCATTATTGTTGTCATCTGCCGGTATGAGGAAGTCGGATGACAGGGCATCGTCCCGGTAGCGCAGGAACCCAGCGGGCGCCTCACCGGGTTCGTCCAGCCATAGCGGCTGACCAAAATTCGTAGTGAGCCTGTCGTCGCCAACTTCCATAACATTGATGAGATTCTGTATCGAGGAGATTGGCTGTCCGGGTAGCGCCGTGACTTCACCGTTGTTGCGCCAGCGCATGGGCTTGTCGTAGGCAAGCCAGAATGTGTAGTCGCGATCCAACTGCAAGGGCTGAGCCTGCCAGGAGTGAAGTTCGCGCGTCGTTTCGCTGCTCACATCCCACTCGCCCTCGAAAACGACGGCACCGGTTTGCTTGTCTATAAAGCGTGCCGCAACGATCGAAGGTGGACCGGACTGTTGGTAATAAGCCACTGTAAATGATTGCGCCAGTTCCGTCCGAACACGTTCGACCTCCGAATCGGGCAGAATGAAACCATCGTGACCGTTGCGGCTCAATCCACCGTAATCCGCACCATTTCCGGGCCTGTCCGGGTGTCCTTGCGACGGCTCGATTTCAAGCGTCCAGGACGGGACCTGGTAGGTATGGGTGAAAAACTCTTCGGTCAGACCAATACCCTGGTTGCGCGACACATTATTACGGTCAGCGAACCAATAATACTTGCCGGCATCGAAAGCAACATGATGATCTGAGAACGTGCCCAGCAATCTTTCGGTCAAGCTGGCGAGACGGTTGTTGTCGTTTCGAACCCAGGCATGCACCTGCGAGAATGAATGCAAATCAGTGTACATACTGAGCCTGTTTACGGGCGCCAGATACGCCGCTGCTTCCAGGGCCTGAGTTTCAGGCTCTGACTGAGCCGATGCGCCATGGTGTACGATGCTGTTCGGCTGGCCGGAAGAGCGGTTGGGGTTCGTCGCCCAGTAAGGCGGGTTGTTGCGGTTGAGATCCACGCCGAGCAAATGATCCCCCTGGGTCAGCAGGTCCTCATCTGGCCCCAGCATGTTCTTGCGCCGCATGCGCCCATCCCGGGGTGAATATTCCGGGTTATCCGGGTCGGTTCCCATCCAGTTTTTGCCTGGAGTCCGTTGGGTCTGCAGGAAACCATCCACGTTCAGCACCGGGATGACCATCACATTGGCGTTATCGCGCAGATAGCTGATCAGGTGGTGATCATCTTCCGCCAGCACCAGTAATTCGATGATACCCGTAGCCACCTCGGTGGATTTCCATTTCTATGCTTAAAATCCGCGATTGTTCATCAGGGGCTGGTCTGGTTCACCGTGATCTGTCAGGCGTTCTGCATCGCCCA
>DAOWGA010000196.1 GCA_030637665.1 Lysobacterales bacterium
GGCCTCACGAATGCCATGGCGCGGGGTGCGACGGACATGGGCGCCACGATTGAACGGCACAACCGGGTCACTGACATCAGGCCAATGCCTTCCGGAGAATGGGAGGTGGTCACTGAAAAAGGCCAGGTCATTGCCGAAACCGTAGTGAACGCGGCAGGCTGTTTTGCCCGGCAGGTGGCGCAAATGGTGGGTGCGGACCTGCCGATTGCCAATATGGAACATCATTATGTCGTGACCGGTCCGGTGCCGGAATTCCTCGAGCGCGAAGGGGAATTTCCGGTTATTCGGGATCCGTATGCCTCGGCGTACATCCGCCAGGAACAAAAATCCGGCCTGGTGGGGATTTATGAACAAGTGGGCATGACCGAAGCCTGGGCGCCCAGGGGCTTTCCCAACTGGGATTCGGACAGCGAATTATTCCCGGATGACCTCGACCGCCTGATGCCCTGGCTGGGCCATGCGCTGGAGCGCATGCCGGTACTGGAGGAGGCGGGTATCAAGCGCATTGTGAATGGTGCTATTGCACATTCTGCTGACGGCCCGCCGATGCTTGGCCCGGTCGCTGGCCTGAAGAACTTCTGGCTCTGTTGCGGCTCTTCTTTCGGCATCGCACAGGGTGCTGGCTGCGGCAAATACCTGGCGCAATGGATGTTGTACGGCGATTCCGAGCTCAACATGACCGGCCTTGATCCCCGGCGTTTTGGAGTTTATGCCGATGACGCCTACATGAAGGCAAAAGGATTCCAGGATTACGGCATGACCTACTGTACGCCGGTTCCGGGTGAGGAACTTCCTGCCGCGCGCAAATGCCGTACCAGTCCTCTGTATGACAAGCTGCAGGCGCAGGGTGCTGTCCACACGCAGACTTTCGGTTGGGAGCGGCCCAAATGGTTCTCGCCGGATGGTCGTGAAGAGGATTACAGCTACCGCCGGAATAACACTTTTGATGTGGTCCGTGATGAATGCCTGGCGGTGCGTGAGCGCGTTGGGCTGCTGGACCTGTCCGGATTCGCCAAGTACGAAGTGAGTGGGCCTGATGCCGAGTCTTTCCTCAATCGAATCTGCGCCAACCGCATGCCGCAAAAGACCGGGGGCATCGTGCTGGCGCATATCCTGTCCGACAGAGGAAGAATCCGCGCGGAAATGACCATTACACGGCTGGCGGATGACCGTTTTTACTTGCTTTCAGCGGCCGCGGCAGAGCTTCGTGATAGCGACCATCTGCAACAGGGCAGGCTGGAAACCGAAGACGTCGGCATCCGCAATATCAGCGATGAGCGTGGTGTGCTGGTGCTGGCCGGGCCACGGGCCAGGAAGGTATTGGGTCCATTAACCGATGCCAGGCTGGACAATGAAGCTTTTCCCTGGCTAAACGGGCAGGAAATCTCCGTCTCGGGTATTCCCCTGGTCGCCTTGCGTGTGAACTATGTTGGTGAATTGGGTTGGGAATTGCATCCGCCGATGGAGCGGATGGGAGAGCTTTATGATGCCTTGTGGCGGGCAGGTGAAGCACACGGTCTGGTGAATTTCGGGCTCTACGCGGTCAATAGCCTGCGCATCGAGAAAGCCTACCGGGGCTGGGGTGCTGAGCTGACCAATGAAGTGACCATGCTGGACGCCGCCATGGAGCGCTTCATCAAGTTCGACAAGGAAGATTTCGTTGGCCGGGAAGCGACCCTGCGCCAGCTTGAGGAAGGACTGGCGATGAAGTTGGTCTATTTTGAAATCGAAAGCACGGACTCGGACGTCCGTGGCGGCGAGCCCATCTTCGACGGCGAAGCCTGCATTGGCGTCACTACCTCCGGTGGCTACGGTCATTACCTACAAAAAAGCCTTGGCTTTGGCTACGTGCATCCTGCGCATTCGGCACCGGGTTCCCGGTTCACGGTGGAATTGCTGGGTGAGCCGTGCAGCGCAACCGTATTGAAGGATCCCATATACGATCCGGAAAATCAGCGTTTAAGAGCCTAACCCTTTTAGGCCAGTGCCAGGTGGAGAGATCGGGTACCTGCTTGCAGGACACGCTCAAGACGTCCGTGTGCGCTTGTATGGTAAATCCAGCCTTTTTTCAGGATTATTAAAGGCGCCGGGATGGGAGGGACTATGTGCGCTTCTGACCTGATGGTACAGACTGAATTAGACTTCGTCCCCATCCCCTCACCACAAACGCCGATTAGGAATCTAGCTGTTATACCAGCCAAATGCTCTCAAGCTTGCGTCGGTGAGTTCCCGGCTTTACGGACTAACTACCGCGGAGACTATTGTGGCAAAACTGGTAACGAAAATCACCCTGGGGGTCGATGTATCCAAGGATCAACACGTCGTCTACAACTGGCAAACCAATGAAACAACGGAACTGCCCAATCAGCGCACACAGATCAAAGCCTGGTTGAAAACCTTTTCTGGCCCGGTGCGGATCGCCATTGAGCCCACTGCTCACTATCACCTGGACATGGTGGATGAGGCCCAGGCACTGGGATATGAGGTGTACCTGATCAACCCACGCCAGTTGGTGCATTACCGCGAAGCGGTCAATGTCCGTAATAAGACCGACCGGCTGGACGCCTGGTTACTGGCCCGCTACCTGGAACATGAAGCGGGTCAGTTACGTTCGTTTCGACCACAAGACCCCAGGGTACGGCGCGTATGGCGGCTGATTTTGCGCCGTGCGACCATTGTCAAAAGCCGCCAACAACTGCAACAGAGCTTCAGCGAGGTTCAGATGTCCATCCAGGGGCTGCTGACCCAGTTCGAACACCTGCTGCAGCGTATTGATCGACACATCCAGGTCCTGATCCGGGAGCTCGGCTGGTGGCCGGACTATCAACGATGTCTCTCTATCCCGGGGCTTGGTTCCAGTAATGCTTCGGCCCTGGTGGTGGTCTATCATCGGGGCGCCTTTGCCAGCAGTGATGCCTTCGTGTCCTTTCTGGGGTTGGATATACGCATCCGGGAGTCGGGTTATTACAAAGGAAAACGCCGGCTCACCAAGCGCGGTGAGCCGGAACTGCGGCGATTGTTATTTTGTGCCTCACACGCTGCGCGCCATTACCATCGTTTTGCCGATTACTACCAAAGGCAATTGGAAAAAGGCCTGTGCAAGATCGCTGCTCGTGTTGTGCTCGCCCGCAAACTCGCCCGCATCGCCTTCACTCTGATGAAGAACGAAGAGACCTTTATCAAACAGGAAAAAATCTATTGCAAAGCCTCATAGAATCTAATCGGCTGTTCCCGACAGCCCGATTGTCCTGCAAGCAGGTCCCCGATCCCTCCCTGAAACGCCGATGACCAAAATCATGCGCCATACGGGCTATAAGCACATGTCAGCCTTTCCAGGAGGTGGCGGGTGTCTACCTGCAGGACCGTCATTTGTCGGGAACAAATGAAGAGCGAACAGGGATGTCTCGAGCGTGTCCTGCAGGTAGACACGCGGCAC
>DAOWGA010000089.1 GCA_030637665.1 Lysobacterales bacterium
ACCTTGGTGTGAGCCAGGTATTCAAGACATGTTGCGCGCGAAAAGCGGGGGTGAATCTGTTCTGTCAGGTCGATCAGCTGCCACACACGGATCCAGCGAGGCAGCACGGCGACATCCGCTATGAAGCAGACATCTTCCATCAGCGCCGCCCGGTCCCGGGCGGGATTCTTGCCCAATACGCTGAGCTCGCCTTCAAAGGTGGTCAGTCCCAGAATGGCCTTCAGCGCCGTGGTCTTGCCGGCGCCATTTGGCCCGATCAGGCCGACAATACGGCCCGGGGGAATATCGATATCTATGTGATCCACAGCCAGGGTGCGACCAAAACGCTTGGTCAGTCCACGTGCAGAGATAACAGGGTTCATGAGGATTGGTTCTCTTTTTTCTGAGCCTTGATGAGTAATTCTTCCACCGTCAATCCCAGCTGGCTGATTCGATTCAGCGTGGACGGCCATTCTTCGTTGAGAAACTTGTCGCGCTCCGAGGCAATAAGTTTCTTGCGCGCGCCTGCAACGACAAACATTCCCAGCCCTCTTCGTTTCTCCACCAGGTCTTCATCGACCAGCGCCTGGTAGGACTTTGAGACCGTAATGGGATTCAATTGGAATTCTGAGGCCACGGTGCGTACTGAGGGCAGTGCTTCACCCTCGGCCAGTGTTCCGTCCAGAATCATGGCCACCGTGCGCTCTTTCAGTTGCCAGTAGATAGGCTGGCTGTCATTCCAATGGGTGGACATGTCAGTGATCAGTGGCCGCGAAACAAAAACAGGCTCATTTTAAAGCCTCGACTTCCTTGCACTGTATTAGCGCCAGGGGATTTTCCAGCAGCCTGGTTAATTTGGCCAGATGCAATGCCTGCGATTTGCCTGGATGCGTCCTGGTTGCTTTGTTGCGTATCACTGGTACCAGCCAGCGCGCTGATCACCAGCATCACGGCTGCAAAAAATGCGAGCCTGTTGGGGACTCTCGATCTGTTGTGTGTGGTCAAACGAAACATTTTCTTTTCCAAAACGACCTAAATCGTCTGTATCAGTTGTGGTGTTGTAGTGGAGTATAACACCATCACCGCGAAATGCAAGCGTCAGTTACTAGCGGAATTATTTTTTTCCTGAACCAAGCCAGGAAAGGAGCAGGGCGAGAGCCAGGGGCACCAGGCGTTCGACCCAGTCGCCAGGGGAGTCGATGGTCCAGCTGAGCAACACGGTCAGTGTAAAACCGCAGGCAACAGTGGCGATGCGCCAGGCAGGCTTGACCGGGCCGCGCCAGAGTGTGATCACCAACAGGGGGCCGAAGGCGGCTGCCAGGGCCTGCCAGGCAAACAGAACGCGATTGAAAATGCGGTCGGGTGATCCGATGGCCAGTGCGATGGCCAGCAGACCAATAATCAGAACCACCCATCGCGCACGCTTCAGGCCCGCTTCTGTGCTGCTTTGTCCATCCCTGAGGTCATGGCTGATGCTGGAGGCGGCCACCAGTAACTGGCTGTCGGCGGTCGACATGATGGCGGAGAGTATCGCCGACACCGTGATTCCGGCCAGCACTGAGGGCAGCAGCAGTGTGGCGAGAATGAACAATACTTGCTCGCCGTCACCCAGGCTGTCAACCAGGATGCGGCCACTCCAGCCCAGCACGACCATGCCGGTGTAAATAATCACGGCCCAGCCGATGGCAATCCGGCGCCCGTGGATGATGGCTTGCTGGCTTTCTATCGCCATGAAACGGTTGACCACGTGAGGCTGTCCCGGATAGCCCAGGCCAATGCCGAATAAACCCAGCACAAAGCCGACTCCGGCCAGCAGGCTGGTCTGGTCCGTCCATAACTGGACACTGTTGCCAATGTCCGCCGTCAGGCTTGCAGCGAGGCTGGCTGGTCCGCCGACAGCAATCAGGGCAATCAAGGGTAGGACCAGTGCGCTCAACGCCATCAGAACGCCTTGCACGCTGTCGGTGACGCTGGCTGCCCAGAAACCGCCAAGCCAGACATAGGCCAGCACGACTGCGGCGCCGACCATTATGGCCGTGTTCTGGCCGATGCCCAGCACGCTGGCAAAAGTCGTGCCCGCGGCCTGGAATTGTGCTGCGATATAGAAGGTGAACGAAAAAAGAATCACGCCGGCGCCCATGCGCAGAATGGTCCGGCGTGCCGGATCGCCGGGCGGGCCCGCCAGGAATTCGGTCAGGGTCAATGCTCCGCTTGCGCGGCTTTGCCGTGAAAGCCTTGGAGCAATGAGATACCAGTTGATCATAAACCCCGTCAAGGTTGCCGGGATCAGCCAGATCGCCGGCAGGCCCCAGGCAAATGCCGCGCCGCTCACGCCCAGCAGGCTCCACGCGGAAGATGAACTGGCGGATGCGCTCAGTGCCGCGACTGCCGCTCCCAGATTGCGGCCACCGAGGTAGTAGTCCTCGCTGTCGGTAGTGCGCCGGCCGGCCCACCAGCCGATGCCCAGCATCAAAATCTGGTAGGCAATCAGGGTAATGATTATCCCTGTCATCCCGGTTCCATAATCCACATCGATGATATTGTACTTATTCTGGAGTCATGTGCTTGCAATGGCTTGCCAGCTTTCTGAACAGCTTTTGAGGAACCGGCTGAAAATGGACAACGAAAATTCCTGGGCTGCATTCTATCCGGAAGCAGCAAGAAATTATGACGAATCATCCATCGGGTACGGCCATATGGCGGAGGTCATCGGTGCTGCGGCGCAAAAGTTTGGGACTCGCCCTGCGGTTTCGACGCAACTCCCCTCCGGCGCCTGCACAACTCTGAATTTCAGGGAAATCGACTCGCTGACGGATGATTTCGCCGTCTACCTGCGTGAAGTTGCGGGTCTCCAGCCCGGGGATGCTGTCGCCGTGATGTCACCCAATTGCATCGATTTCCCGGTTGCCGTGTTCGGTATCTTCAAGGCGGGCTGTATCTGCACCAACATCAATCCGCTGTACACCGCACCGGAGATGGAACACCAACTCAAAGACAGCAAAGCCAAAGCACTGGTGATCATCGACCTGTTTGGTGACAAGGTGGATGCGGTCATCGCCAATACGTCCGTCCGGCAGGTGATCAAGGTTTCCCTGCTTGATTTTTTCCCTCCATGGAAGAAAGCCATCATGGGTTTCGTCCTCAAAAGAGTAAAAAAGGTGGTGCCGGACATGCGCAGCAGTCATGTCACGATGGCAGTGGCCCTGAAGAAAGGAGCGACCAAACGTGCTGCCGGCAACATCGACATCAACGTATACCGAAGCGGTCAGTCAATTGAGGACACCGCGGTTTACCAATACACCGGCGGTACGACGGGCCGCAGCAAGGGGGCGGAGCTCACGCACCGTAATATCCTCTGCAATGCGGCGACGACCATCGCCGTGGTGGGCGATAGGATGGATGACACGGGTAACGACTGCACACTGGTCGCGCTACCTCTGTACCACATCACAGCGTTCGCCCTGATCATGCTGCCCTCCCTTGAGTTCGGAATGCATTGCATCATGATCCCAAGCCCGCGGCCGCCGGGAAATCTGAAAGCAGCATTTGAAAAACATCCTGTTACGCATTTTACCGGCATTAATACGCTGTTCGCGGCTCTGCTGGAGGAGCCCTGGTGCACGAGGGATTTACTTAAGCATTTGAAATTTTGCAGTTCCGGCGGCGCGGCGCAGCATGTCGCCGTGGCGGAGCGCTGGGAGGCCCTTATGGATGTACCGATCTTTCAGGGTTACGGTTTGACGGAATGCGCCGGCGCCCTGACCATGACTCCGGTTGGCGGAAACCGCCTGGCGGCCACGGGTATTCCAGTTCCCGACACCATTGTAAAAATTGTCGATTCAGAAGGTATCGAACTACCGCGT
>DAOWGA010000340.1 GCA_030637665.1 Lysobacterales bacterium
GGATGGATTGATTTGGACAGTGAATCAAAGAAAAAGCCCGCTGTTATGCGGGCTTCAGGATTTCATTGGGTCTTAATGGTCATCAATTTGGTGGTGATGGGTGGACTTGAACCACCGACCTCAGCATTATGAATGCCGCGCTCTAACCAGCTGAGCTACATCACCAAAAACCTGTTCCTGTCCCGATGGGATCGGGGCGCAAATTTTCTATGCCCCTGGCCCGATTGTCAACCCGCAAATGCAGGAAATCAAACAAAAAGATCAAAATCGGTATCCATAAGCCTCGAAGAAGCGATCTTCGATCTCGCTAAAAGTCGGATTGTGATTCTGTGGCCCCTGTTGGGCGATCTTGATGGCGCCCATTACAGAACCAATCCGGCTCATCGTGATGAGGTCCAGGTCATTCAAAAGGCCGTAAAGCAGGCCGGACCGGAAGGCATCGCCGCAGCCGGTAGGGTCCTGGATATCATCGGGTTTCACCGGGCTGATTTCCCGCTCTCCGTCCCGGGTTCGAATGATCGACCCCTCCGCCCCGCGCGTGACAATCAGAGCTTCTACCTGCCTGGCAATGGCCTCGCCATCCTGTCCAGTGCGTTCCTTGAGCAATTGGAATTCGTAATCGTTGACGACCACGTAGGTGGCCTCTTTGATGAACTGCGACAGTTCCTCACCGTTGAACAGCGTCATGCCCTGGCCGGGATCGAAGATATGCGGGATCCCTTCTTCTGCGAAATCATGGCTGTGCTGGATCATTGCCATCTTGCTGTCAGGGGCGACGATGCCGATGCTGATGCCGTCGGTATTGGATATCTTGTTCAGGTAGCTGTGTTGCATCGCGCCGGGATGAAAGGCCGTGATCTGGTTATCATCGATATCCGTTGTGATGAAAGCCTGGGGTGTAAATTCGCCTTCCATGTGTCTCACATAACGACGGGAAATTCCAAGCTTGTCCAGGTGCCTTTCATAGGGGCCGAAATCGTCACCCACAGCGGCCATCGGGTACGGGTCGCCGCCGAGCAACTTCAGATTGTAGGAGATGTTACCCGCCACACCGCCAAACTCACGGCGCATCTCCGGAACCAGGAATGCCACGTTCAGGATATGTACCTTGTCCGGGAGAATATGTTCCTTGAATTGCTCAGGGAACACCATGATGGTGTCATAGGCCAGAGAACCACAGATAAGGGCGGACATGTTGTTCCTCATAAACTGATATACAAACGCGCGCATTTTACTGGATTTGAGCAATGCTGTGGTGTTTGTCTCCAAACGAGTTGATTTCAGTGATATATCAGATACGGAGTTTTTCGTTCAAAATCATTGGCCCTCAAAATCATGAGTTCTCTGGAAGGCGCATAAACACTGGGTTTTTCCTTGATTTCAGCTTGCGGAAAATGCCGTTCACTGATACATTAGCCAGTCCAACCACCTCGTGGTTCAACGGATCTCGATCATCATGGTTTTCAAGAGTCTTCGTGGTCTTTTCTCCAACGATCTGTCGATCGACCTGGGAACGGCCAATACATTGATCTTTGTGCGCGGGCAGGGCATCGTTCTGAATGAACCGTCCGTGGTTTCCTTGCGCATGGATCGCGGGCCCGGCGGGCCCCAGCACGTCGCCGCAGTCGGCGTGGCAGCCAAGCAGATGCTGGGCAGGACTCCGGGCAACATTCGCACGGTTCGACCTCTGAAGGATGGCGTCATCGCCGACTTCAATATGACCGAGGCAATGCTGCAGCATTTCATACGCAAGGTGCATACATCCCGTTTTCTGCGTCCCAGCCCACGAGTGCTGGTTTGTGTGCCCTGCAATTCAACCCAGGTTGAACGAAAGGCCATCAAGGAGTCAGCAGAAGGTGCCGGCGCCCGTGAGGTCTTTTTGGTGGAAGAGCCCATGGCGGCAGCCATCGGCGCGGGAATACCGGTGCACGAAGCGCGCGGAGCGATGGTGCTGGATATCGGCGGCGGTACTTCCGAGGTAGCGGTCATATCATTGAACGGTCTGGTCTATTCCAACTCGGTCCGGGTTGGCGGTGACCAGTTCGATGACGCCATCATCAACTATGTACGCAGGAATTACGGCACCCTGATTGGTGAAACCACGGCTGAGCGTATCAAGATAAAAATCGGGTGTGCCTGGCCGGATGAAGTTCCGGAAAAAATGGAAGTATCGGGCCGGAACCTGGCCGAGGGTGTGCCGCGCCATATCACCATTACGAGCAACGAGGTGCTTGAAGCCTTGAATGAGAGCCTGTCCAGCATCCTGGAAGCAGTCAAGACCGCGCTCGAGCAGACGCCGCCTGAGCTGTGTTCTGATGTCGCTGAGACCGGAATTGTACTGACCGGCGGTGGTGCGCTGTTGCGTGGCATAGACAGGCTTATCGGTGAAGAAACCGGGCTGCCGGTGTTTCCCGCCGATGACCCGCTCACTTGCGTGGCCAGGGGCGGAGGACGGGCACTCGAGCTCATGGATCAGAATAACGGCGATTTCTTCGCCACTAATTGAATGTAGGAGGCCGCCATGCGGCCGAAAAGGCCCAATTCACGTGCAAAGCAGGCTCATACGATCGCGTGCAAGGCTCGTTCTTACATAATCGCGCGCATGGTGCGCTCCTACAGTCGGCCGCATGGCGGCCTCCTACGATTGGGTATCAGGTTAGGTTTTGGTAACAGGTAGCTCCGGAGCAGGCACAAAGTTTTTCGGGCCGGCGACCCAGACGGCGCGGCTGATGCTCTACGGTCTGCTGGCGATTGTGCTGATGGCTATGGATCAACGTGGTCATTATGTGGCCAGCGTTCGCAGTCAGGTCGCTTACCTGGCAGAACCGGTTTATCACGTCATGGAATGGCCGGTCCGGGCGATGCGCAACGTGTTCGGCCAAATGCAATCCCGACGATCGTTGCGCCAGGAAAATACAGCCCTTAAGGAACAGTTACTCAGTCAGCAGGGCGCCTTGCAACGACTGGCAACCCTGGCCGAGGAAAACCACAGATTGCGCGCCCTGATCGAAGGCGCTGAAGGTCAGGCATTTGAATACCAGTTCGCCGAACTGGTGCGCGTGGATCTCGATCCTTTTTCCCACAAAGTCATGGTGGACCGTGGTTCCAGTGATGGAGTGGAAGCCGGCCAGGCCGTAATCGATGGCGCCGGCGTAATGGGCCAGGTCGAGGACGTACTGCTTCATTTTTCGACGATTCGCCTGATTTCCGACCCCAATCACGCTCTGCCAGTCCAGATCAATCGAACGGGGCTGCGCACGGTCGCCTTCGGCTCGGGCGTAACCGGCGTTTTGAAGCTGCCCAGCGTACCCCGGCAAGCCGATATCCGGGAGGGTGACCTGGTAGTCACCTCGGGCCTTGGAGATCGCTTCCCCGGCGGATACCCGGTGGCTACCGTCACGGCAATCGACCGCCAGGAAGGGCAAACATTCGTCCTGGTGGAGGCCACGCCATTGGCGGCACTGGATCGAGGCAGGGAAGTGCTTTTGATTGACTCGCCGGCACCGAAAGTGGATGAACAACCACTTCCGGACCAGCTAGAAGCAGGCGATGGTGAGAAGGCCTCAGGTGATGAACAAGGCGGGCAGGAAGCTGAAGAGCCTGAATCTGCAGAAGTTGATAGCCTGGAGGGCGAGCCATGATCGCCCGTCGCGACCGCCCCGGCACATTTTATCTCACACTGGCCTCTGCCATCGCGCTGACTCTGGTATATCTGCCGCCGGCGCTCGATGTATTTCGGCCTTACTGGGTGGCGCTGATCCTGATTTACTGGTGCCTGGAGTCTCAAGCCCTGGTCAATCTCGGAAAGGCATTCATTATCGGGTTGCTGCTCGATCTGCTTGGCGGCAGCCTGCTGGGCCTGCATGCACTCAGTCTTGTTATTCTGGTCTATCTCGTCACACGATTCCGTGCGCGCCTCAGGTTTTTCCCGCCATGGCAGCAGGCACTCTCTGTTTTTGCCCTGTTGTTGAATGACCGGATTATTTTGCTGTGGATCATCAGCTTGCGGGGCGACCCTCTGCCCTCGTTCGGATTTTGGCTGCCGCCCATCGTTGGAACCCTGCTCTGGCCGTGGCTGTTCCTGTTACTTGACCGGGTCCGGGGTGCTATGCGCCGACGAACTTCTTCGTGAACTTTTATTCGTGAATTTCAGGAGATACATTCCAAAATCGGCTGGCCAGCCTTTGAAGGACGATGTGCAGGAAAGTCTGCTTTTTGGTAGTCGGGCGACCACTGCGCTCCTGCTAATCGTGGGCGCGATTCTCCTGCTCAGCCTGCGCTACGTGTTTCTTCAGGTCTTCAGTCATGATGAATTCACGACCCGCTCGATTTCCAACCGTGTTCGGATCGTACCGGTCGCGCCCAATCGAGGCTTGATTTATGACCGGCGGGGGAGACCGGTTGCCGAGAACCTGCCGGCCTACCGGCTGGAGCTCGTAGCGGAAAAGGTGGAAGATCTGGAGGCTACTATCCTTGCGCTGGGCAGAATCATCGATCTTCCCGAAGATGCGATTGAAAAGTTCCAGAAAAACCGCAGCCGTCACCGGGTGTTTGACAGCGTTCCACTCAAGTTCAACCTGAGCGAAGCAGAAGTTGCCCGTTTCGCCGTGGACCGCCACAACTTTGCTGGCGTGGAAATCGTTCCCTACCTTGCTCGTCACTATCCCTACGGCGAATTACTGACACATGTACTGGGCTATGTCGGAAGGCTGGATGAGAACGATTTGAGACGAGTGGATGCGGGCAATTACCGTGGCACAACACATATCGGCAAGGTTGGAATAGAGCGTTACTACGAAGACCGTTTACATGGTAACAGCGGCATCGAAAAGATCGAAACCAATGCACAGGGCAGAGTACTCAGTGTATTGGAACGCCAGGATCCGGCACATGGGGATGACCTGATCCTGTCACTGGACGTACAGGTTCAACAGGCAGCCTGGGATGCGCTGGGCGATCGTGCCGGGGCCGTCGTCGCGATGGATCCGAATGATGGCTCCGTTCTGGCCATGGTCAGCAAGCCTTCTTTCGACGCCAACCTGTTCGTGCACGGCATCAGCGGCGAGAATTACCGTGCGATTCTCAATGCACCCAACCGGCCACTGTTCAATCGAGCCCTGTTGGGCGGTTACGAACCCGGCTCGACCCTGAAGCCTTTCATTGGCCTGGCAGGACTTGAACTCGAGGTGATTACTCCGGATAAACAGGTTTTTTCCAGCGGCAATTACTACATGCCCGGCGGATCGCGTCCTTTTCGCGATTGGAAAAAGGGTGGTCACGGCTGGGTGAATATTTACGGCGCCCTGGAGCAATCGGTTAATACCTACTTTTACCGCTTGGCGTATGAAATGGGAATTGACGCGATGCATGACTACCTGGCCCAGTTTGGTTTCGGCGACCGCACCGGGCTCGATTTGTTGGGCGAGAATCGGGGTGTCCTGCCTTCACGGCAGTGGAAGCGCGGCCAGTTTGGGCTGCCCTGGTATCCAGGTGAGACAGTCATCGCCGGTATTGGCCAGGGTTTCAACGTGACGACTCCGGTTCAACTGGCCACCGCATTGTCGGCGCTGGCTAACGGTGGCTCCCGCTATTCGCCCAGATTGTTGTTCGCCTCCAAGCGCATGGGAGATGAGCAGGCGCAACGGGTGGAAGCGCGACTCGCACAACAGATACCGATACGAGACTCGGCTAACTGGGCCATTGTGCAAGAGGGCATGAGACGCGTGGTGCATGGTGAGCGGGGTACGGCCAGGGCCATCCAGCCTGAATCCGCTTACCAGATCGCAGGTAAGAGCGGCACGGCACAAGTGGTGGCGCAGGTGGAGGGCAGTGAATACGTCGAATCACAAACAGCGATGCATTTGCGCCACCACGCGCTCTTTATTGCGTACGCACCCTTCTCCAATCCGGGGATCGTGGTCGCAATAGTGGTTGAACATGGTGGCGGAGGCTCAAGTCAGGCTGGGCCGGTCGCACGCGCCGTGATCGATGCCTGGCTGAGCCAGGAATTGGAACCATGAGGCGAATCGTGCCGGGCTGGGTCAAGTGGCCCCAGATGGATTTTCCATTGCTGGTATCCCTGCTGCTTCTGATCGGCTTCGGCCTGGTGGTGCTGTACAGCGCTTCTGGCCAGGACATGTCCGTCGTTTACCGCCAGGGTACACGCCTGGGGGTGGGCCTGGTCGCGATGCTGGTGCTCAGCCAGGTGCCCCCGCATATTCTCCGCTTGTGGACCCCGTACCTCTTTGCACTCGGCATGGCTCTGCTGCTGGCGACCTGGTTTTTCGGTGTTGGAAGAAGCACCAGCCGCTGGCTGGATCTGGGGCCGTTCCGATTCCAGCCTTCAGAGATCATGAAGCTGGCCGTGCCGATGATGGTCGCCTGGTACCTGCACCCGCGCAGGTTGCCGCCGGATCTGCTGTCGACCCTGACTTGTTTTGCCATCCTGCTTGCGCCCGCGGTATTGATCGCGCGTCAGCCGGATCTCGGCACGGCGCTGCTGGTCGCGGTAAGTGGTTGCTTCACTTTGTTTCTCGCCGGGCTGCCGTGGCGGGTTATCCTGGGCTCAGCCGGGCTGGCGGCGGCGGCAGCACCGGCGCTGTGGTACCTGATGCACGAGTACCAGCGCAACCGCGTACGAACCTTTCTGGATCCGGAATCCGATCCACTGGGCAGTGGCTGGAACATCATTCAGTCAAAGATCGCGGTTGGTTCCGGCGGAGTGCTGGGAAAGGGCTGGCTCAACGGCACCCAGTCAAACCTCGAATTTATTCCCGAGCGCCACACGGATTTTATCCTTGCTGTCCTGTCCGAGGAATTCGGACTGTTGGGCGTATTGCTCCTGTTTGCCCTGTACCTGTTCATCGCCAGCCGCGGTCTGTATATCGCCGGCATGGCCAGGAGCACTTATGCGCGATTGTTGGCCGGCAGTCTCAGCCTGACCTTTTTTGTTTACGTTCTGGTGAACGGGGGAATGGTGTCGGGCATGCTGCCGGTAGTCGGCGTGCCTCTGCCTCTGATCAGTTATGGCGGAACGTCCATCGTGACGCTTTTGGCCGGATTTGGCATATTGATGTCCATTTATGGCCATCGGAATTTCATACGATGAAGGAAATCAGATTAGAATGCGTACTGTAGCGCCTAAAGGAACGCTTTTGATAATGAAACGAATTTTCATGCTGTCCCTGGTATTGGTCCTGAGCACCGCCTGTCGAGCCGGGGAACACCCGGGGGCAGAGGAATTTGCAGCCAAAGCGGCGTTGGAACTGCAACTGGACCAGGAGGAGGTGGCTCTGTTATTGCAGGATGCACGCTTCAAGCAGTCTATCGTCGACGCGATGAGCCGGCCCGCCGAGGGTAAGCCGTGGCATGAGTACCGCCCCATTTTCATCACCGACAAACGCATCAGGAAGGGTGTGAAATTCTGGCGCGAGAATGAAGCTCTGATTAACCAGGCAGCCGAAAAATATGGCGTGGATCAGCAAATCATCGTGGCCATCATCGGAGTCGAGACCTATTATGGAGGCAACACCGGGAGTTACCGTGTACTCGATGCCCTGGCCACCCTGTCGTTCTACTACCCTGATACCGGAAATGACCGTTCCGATTTCTTCTCCCGTGAGTTGATGCAATTCATTATGCTCGGGGAAGAGGAGGGCTTGCCCCTGAGGGATGTCACCGGATCCTATGCTGGCGCCATGGGCCTGGGACAATTCATGCCCAGTAGTTACCGCGAATATGCGGTGGATCTGGACGGTGACGGGCGCCGCGATTTGTGGAGCTCAATGGATGACGTTATAGGCAGTGTTGCCAATTATCTGCATCGTCATGGCTGGGCATACGGTGAACCCGTCACCTACCGGGCAACGGTTGCCGCAGGTGCAGACATGGGCCTGGTTTCCCGCCGGGATTTCAAGGTAAAGAAAACTGTGGATGAGTTGGCGGCGGGCGGTTTCGAATCCACCCAAGCAGTCAACGGGGACACATTGGCGGCAGTGGCCCGCCTGGAAGAGGGGGAGGACGACAGTTACTGGCTCGCCTTCAGGAATTTTTACGTTATCACCCGCTACAACCGCAGCCCCCTGTATGCGATGGCTGTTTTTGACCTCAGTGAAGCGATTCGGAAGGGATTCGAGGAGTGATGACCGCGCGCCGGCAAAAAACATACCTGCTGCTGGCCGGAATTTTCAGCCTGTTGCTGGCCTCTTGTGCAGGCGAGCCGCCGATAGAGCCCGAACCCGGTGACGGCCCATCCACGCTGGACCTGAAAGCAGAAGATGTGGCCGATGCCACACCGATAGAAGAGCCGCTTGCCCGTTATGGAAATCATTCTCCTTATGAAGTCTTCGGCAAAAAGTATTACGTGCTTCCGAGTAACGACGGGTATCACGAAAAAGGGGTTGCTTCCTGGTATGGCAGCAAGTTCCATGGACGACGCACATCCAGCGGCGAGCCTTACGACATGCACCTGGCCACGGCCGCACACAAAACCCTGCCTCTGCCCAGTTACGCCGAGGTGACCAACCTGGACAATGGGCGTAAAGTCATTGTAAAAATCAATGATCGTGGTCCGTTCAAGGACGACCGCCTGATCGACATGTCCTACGGCGCCGCCTTGCGGCTCGACATGATTGCCACCGGCACAGCACGTGTCGATGTGCGGGTGATTGATGTCCCGGCCACTGAGGCCACTGGAGACAGCCCAGTTGCCAGCAGCAGCGATAATGCCGGAACCTGGCTCCAGGCAGGGGCTTACGGCAGACGTGAGGGTGCAGAGGAACTGGCCGGCCAGTTGGAACGGGCGCAGTTGCTCCCGGTCTCCATACACCAACTGGATGAGCTGTTCCGAGTGTGGCTGGGGCCTTTCGCAAGCAATAGCGAGGTAGAATCAGTCATCACGCGGGCCATTGAACTTGGCTTCGACCGCCCGCATAGAATCAGGCGCTGAACATTCAGCGGGCCGGAATTCAAGGATTAACCCTTTAATTATGAACAAGCAGCAACTAATCACACTTGCCCTGACCGCATTTGTAGCCGTGGCGCAGGCACAGGTACCTACTGCAAACAGGCCAGCACCCAATGCCAGTGCAAAGCCGGTTCCGGCGGCGCCCCAACTGGGTGCCGAGAGCTACCTGCTGATGGACTTCAACAGTTACCGTATCCTGGTGGAGCAAAACGCCGACTTGAAGGTCGAGCCGGCCAGCATTACCAAGCTCATGACCTCCTACGTGGTGTTCAGGGAACTGGCTGAAGGAAATATCACGCTGGATGAAACCGCGGCGGTCAGTGAACGGGCATGGCGTACGGGTGGTTCCCGCATGTTTATCGAGCCGGATATGCAGGTGACGGTTGAAGACCTGATCATGGGCATGATCATCCAGTCAGGCAACGACGCCTGCGTGGCCCTGGCCGAGCACATTGCGGGCAGCGAGGAGGCTTTTGCGAGCCTGATGAACCATTATGGTGAATTGCTGGCCTTGACGGGCTCACACTTCATGAACTCAACCGGCTTGCCGGACGAACAGCATTACACCACCGCGCGGGATATTGCGCTGCTTAGTGCTGCCATTATCCGTGAGTTCCCGGAATACTACGCCTGGTATTCGGAAAAGGAGTTCACCTTTAACAACATTCGCCAGCACAATCGCAACACACTTTTATGGCGTGATCCGGCGATTGACGGGCTCAAGACCGGTCATACCGAGGCCGCTGGCTACTGCCTGGCCGCCTCGGCCAAGCGTGATGGCATGAGGCTGCTCAGTGCGGTCATGGGGTCCTCCTCCGAATCCGCCCGCGCCAGCGAAACTCAGACCCTGTTGAATTACGGTTTTCGTTTTTTTGAAACCGTGCAGTTGTACCAGGCAGGGCAGGAACTGGCCCGGGCCCACGTGTGGAAAGGCCTGACAGAGGAGGTCGCGCTTGGCCTGGAACAGCCCCTGTTCGCAACCATCCCACGAGGCCGCTACGATGATCTGGATGCGCAGGTTGAAATGCAGCCCGAGCTGAGCGCCCCGCTCGAAGCCGGCGTGACGGTAGGTAAGATTACCGTCAGCCTCGGTGAGGAACTGATTGCCAGCAGGAATCTGGTCACCCTGGGTGCTGTCGAGGAGGCCGGCTTTTTCGGCAGGTCCTGGGACAGCTTGCGTATATGGGCGGATGGATTGTTTGCAGATGACGAGTGAAACCGAAACCAGCCTGCTGGAATTTCCCTGCCGTTTTCCAATCAAGGCCATGGGCCGGCAGAATGATGATTTCGAGTCTGTCGTCAAGGAGATCGTGAGCAGGCACGCTAATTTGTGGCCGCAAGAACCGATCCGTTGCACCCCCAGCAAAGCCGGCAATTTTGTTTCTGTAACCGCAGTAGTCAACGCCCAGTCGAAAGACCAGCTCGACGCCATTTACCAGGATCTGACCGATTGCGAACAGGTCCTGATGGCGCTCTGATATACCAGGCTCCCATGTCTTCCAGCAGTACCATCAGGAATCCGGATCAAAGCACACGGCAACTGCGTGTTCGGCAACTCGGGCTTGCAGACTATGAACCGGTTTGGCATGCCATGCAGGACTTTACCGACCAGCGGGAGGAACACACGGTCGATGAGTTATGGCTGGTGCAGCATCCCCCGGTGTTCACCCAGGGTCAGGCCGGAAAGGCTGAGCATGTGCTGGCGCCGGGTGACATCCCGGTGATCCAGGTGGATCGGGGCGGGCAGGTCACGTATCACGGCCCGGGCCAGATTGTGGCTTACCCCTTGCTGGATATCCGCCGCAGCGGCCTGGGGGTGCGGGAGCTGGTGAATCGAATCGAGGAGTCGATCATCCGCGTGCTCGAACAGTACAAGGTCAAGGGTGAGCGCCGCGAAGGAGCCCCCGGAATTTATGTTAGCGATGAGAAGATCGCTTCTCTTGGTTTGCGGGTGCGGCGCGGGCGGACTTTTCATGGCCTGGCATTCAATATCGACATGGATCTCGAGCCTTTTCAAAGGATCAATCCCTGCGGTTATGAAGGTCTCAGAGTCACCCAGTTATCGGCCATGGCAACGGTTGATTTCAGTGAAGTCGAAAGCCGGCTGGTCGACAGCATTAGCCATCAGCTGGGTTATAGTGAAGTCATCAGCTGACCGGTCAGCAAAGGAAAATGGTTTGAGCCAGATAGAAAAACCAAGCGACAAGATCGCCATCAAGGTTTCCGGTGTCAAAGAACTGGGCGCCGACAAAATGGCGCGCAACACCGCGAAGTTTGATGTGGATACGCCGCGGCTGCGCAAACCGCCATGGATCCGGGTACGCTTGCCGGCGGGAAATGCAGTGGCGGACCTGAAGGCGAAACTCAGGGGCCGGCAACTGGTCACGGTCTGTGAAGAAGCAAGCTGCCCGAACATCCACGAGTGTTTTTCAAAGGGAACGGCGACTTTCATGATTCTGGGTGAAGTCTGTACCCGCCGCTGCTCATTCTGTGATGTCGCCCACGGGCGTCCGCTACCGCCGGATGCAAATGAACCCGCCCAGCTGGCGAAAACCGTCCGCGACATGAAGCTGAAATACATCGTAGTGACTTCGGTGGACCGGGATGACATGCGTGATGGTGGCGCGGGTCATTTCGCGGAATGCATTGACCGGGTGCGGGAGATGAATGCCCATACCCGCGTTGAAATCCTGGTGCCCGATTTCCGCGGTAAAGGCAAAGTTGAGCGGGCGCTGGCAATTCTCGCCGCATCACCGCCTGATGTGTTCAACCACAACCTGGAGACGGTGGAGGCTTTGTACCGGAATGTTCGACCGGGAGCCGATTACCAGTGGTCGCTGGACTTGCTGGCCCGGTTTAAACAACAGCACCCTGAAATAGCTACCAAGTCAGGCATTATGCTCGGCCTGGGAGAGACCCGTGAACAGGTCGAAGTCACCCTTCGGGACCTGCGCGCACACCATGTGGACATGATAACCATCGGCCAGTACCTGCAGCCTACCGCTCACCACCACCCGGTGATGCGCTACTGGACTCCCGAGGAATTCGGGAGCCTGGCCGAATACGGCTACGGACTTGGTTTTACCCACATGGCTTCAGGCCCGCTGGTGCGGTCTTCCTATCACGCCGACCTGATGGCGAAGGAGTCCGGCTTGATCTGATGAATCCGGCTGGCCGGAAAACCGGCCCTTCCAGCCCATTTGGCACGGGAAAATTGAACCTCTGCATTGTATTCTGGGTCTGAAACATGCATAAATATGAGTCCCTGCAAGCACTATGATGATGATAAGGGACGTTTTTGGCGATTTTTGGAGAGTTCTACGTGAGACGCATATCGGTATTAATAGCAGTATTGCTGGTCAGCCTGACCGCGTTCGCCGCGGTGGACAAAGACACAGCGCTGATTCTGGAACCCCAGATGGAACAGCGTTATGCCAGCAATCTTGCTACCAAATTCCTGACCAACTGGCATTACAAGGATACGCGCCTGGACGATGAGCTTTCGAGCCAGATTTTTGATAGCTATCTCGAGTTACTGGATCCCAACCGCATTTATTTCCTTAGCACCGATGTCGAGGTGTTTGAGCGTTACCGCAATTCGCTGGACGATGCGCTGCGGCATTCTGATCTGCTGCCGGCCTACGAAGTATTCAATGTTTACCTGGACCGGGTAAGGCAGCGCGTCGGTTATGCCCGGGCACGTGTCCAGCAGCCCTTTGATTTCACCATTGACGAGAATTATCAGTACGATCGCGAGGGTGAGGCCTGGGCCAGGGAAACGGCTGAACTGGACGAGTTGTGGCGCCTGCGAGTCAAGAATGACTATTTGCGCCTGAAGCTGACCGACAAGGACGATGAGGCCATTGTCGAGACACTGACCGAGCGCTATGACAATCTCGAGCGCAGGATAAATGAGTTGAACACGGAGGACGTATTCCAGTTCTTCATGAATGCATTTGCGCAGTCCATAGAGCCACATACCGCTTATCTGTCGCCGAGAAATTCTGAAAATTTCGAAATCTCGATGAAGTTGTCGCTGGAAGGCATCGGTGCATTGCTGGGCCGCGAGAGTGAGTACACCACCATTTCCCGTGTTGTTCCTGGCGGGCCTGCCGCCAAGGATGGGCGCCTCCAGGCAGGAGACCGCATTACCGGTGTCGGCCAGGGGCGGGAAGGAAAAATGGTGGATGTGATCGGCTGGCGGGTGGACGATGTCGTGGACCTGATTCGTGGACCCAAGGACACCGTTGTGCGCCTTGAGGTCTTACCGGAAGACAGCAGTATCAGCGGACCCTCCAGCGTGATCGATATTGTCCGCAACGAGGTCAGGCTGGAAGAACAGGCGGCCAAGAGCAGTGTCATCGAATTACCGGTCGACGGTACTGAGGATGAGGTCGTGAAGATCGGCGTGATTGATCTCCCTGTGTTCTACCTCGATTTCAATGGCCGCGCCGAGAACAGGCCGGATTACCGCTCCAGCACACGCGATGTGCGCAAAGAGATCGCCAGCCTGGAAGAGCAGGGTGTGCAGGGTATTGTGGTGGACCTGCGCAACAATGGCGGCGGCTCATTGCTGGAAGCTACCACGCTGACCGGCCTGTTTATCGACAAGGGACCGGTTGTTCAGGTGCGCAATTCCAATGGCCGCATTTCTCTGGAAGAGGATGTGGAGCCAGGCATGGCCTGGCACGGGCCACTGGCGGTACTGGTCAATCGCTACAGCGCTTCCGCTTCAGAAATCTTTGCCGCTGCCATCCAGGATTACGGCCGCGGGCTGGTGATCGGCGAACCCACGTTTGGCAAGGGTACGGTACAGAGCCTGCTCGATCTGGATGATTATGCTCCTTCGGATTCTCCAGGGATGGGCCAGCTTAAAATCACCATGGCCCAGTTTTTCCGCGTCAATGGCGGCTCAACCCAGAACCGGGGTGTGGAGCCGGATATCCGATTTCCCTCGGTCGGCACACCCGATGAATACGGTGAGAGTTCTTTAAGCAATGCACTGCCATGGACCAGTATCGACCCTGCCCGCTACGCTCCATCAGGCGACCTCAGCCGCATGGTGGCTGTCACCGATAGCCGCTATCAGGGCCGCATTGGCGACAACGAGGAATTCAAGTGGCTGCTGAACGATATCACTGAATACAACGTCCATGCGGAAGAGAAAAGCGTCTCCTTGCTGGAGTCGGTAGGCCGGGAGAAAATGGCGGAAAGTGAGGCCAAACGTGCTGAACGGAAAGAAAAACGAAAATCCCTTGATCCCCTGCTCAGCGATGACAGCGTGCTGGCCGTATCGCCCAACCCCGAAGGTGAAGCTGATTTAGGGGATGCTGAAGAAGTTGCCGCGGAAGATGAAGAGGAAGAAGAGGATGAAGGTCCTGACCTTCTGCTTCGTGAAGCCGCCCGAATCGTGGCGGATATGGCCGAACTGGAGTCAGATCTCGAGTTGCTGGAGCATCAGTTTTCGCAGTTGAATTCCGAAGGGCCCGGGCACCGCAAAATCAACTGAGCGCACAAAAAGTATTAAAAAACCGGCCCCAGCGTAAGCAGGGGCCGGTTTTTTTGTGTCCTGTTTATTCAACAGCTCACGAATTACAGCGAATGCAAAGAACGGGAATCTGATTACTGCTGCGATGCTAGAATCAGATCGAAATGATTCACCATCCGATAATTAAAGTCGCGATTCCGGTGCCACTGCCTCAACTGTTTGATTACCTTCAGACGGAAGACGGTTCACTGACACCGGTGGGTTCGCGTGTCCTGGTACCTTTTGGGCGCAGAAAACTGGTTGGTATTGTGATCGCTCACGCAACGGAGAGTGCTTTACCAACGGAGAAACTCCATCGAATTGTGCAACCGCTGGATCAGTCCGAACCGCTATTCGACAGTAAACTGCTCGAGCTGCTGAAGTGGTGTTGGAAATACTACAAGCACGCTCCGGGTGAAGTCGTATTGAGTGCTTTGCCGCCGGTGCTCCGAAATGCGCAAGGAAAGCTGCCGGCAGCACCGCTGCAGTACCTGTTGACTGATAGCGGCCGGCAGCGGCTGGGGCAGCCCGCCGGGAGGGCGAAGTCTCAGCACGCCATGCTCGAGGCGCTGGCTGACGGTCCAAAAGCCGGTGACAAACTGTCTTCCATCGGCAGTCAGTGGCGTAAGACGCTGGCCCGTCTCAAGGAAGGGGGCTGGGTGGAGGAGGAAACGGCCGAAGCTGCAGAACCGTTTTTTACACCGGGCCCGCAGTTGACTCCGGAACAGCAAAAAGCCGTGGACAAGATTTCACATGATTTGCAGCATTTCCATTGCCATCTGCTCGATGGAATTACCGGCAGCGGGAAGACCGAGGTCTACATGACCCTGATTGAGAGAGTGCTGTCAGCCGGTCGGCAGACACTGGTTCTGGTCCCTGAAATTGGATTGACCCCGCAATTGCTGCGAAGATTCCGGCAGCGCCTTGGGGTCGAGCCTGCCGTCATCCACTCCGGGTTGAGCCATGGCAAACGACTGGCGGCCTGGGCAGAAGCCCGGGCCGGGCGCGCCCTGCTGGTGGTGGGTACACGCTCGTCTCTTTTCACGCCGCTGCCCAAGGCCGGGTTGATCATCCTTGACGAAGAACACGATGCCTCTTTCAAGCAACAGGACGGTTTCCGCTACTCCGCCCGTGATGTTGCCGTGAAGCGTGCGGCTGAGCTCAGGATTCCCGTGGTGCTGGGCAGCGCCACACCCTCTCTGGAATCCCTGAGTAATGCCTCCAGCGGAAAATATGCCTGGCATCGCCTGCGTCAACGGGCAACCCGGGCTTCTCTGCCGCATTGGCGGGTGCTGGATCTGTGTCAGCAAAAAACGTATCAGGGTCTGTCCTCTTCAGCGCTGGAAGCCATCGCGGAAGCCATCGACCGGCAGGAGCAGGTGATGGTCTTCCTCAATCGCAGGGGTTACGCACCGGTCCTGATGTGCCACCAGTGCGGTTGGCATGGCAGATGTGAGCGATGCGATGCGCATTTGACCTGGCACCGCAGTGCCGGCCGCCTGTGTTGCCATCATTGCGGCAGCCAGAAGAAGACGCCTGCCCTCTGCCCCGATTGCCAGGCGGATGCCTTGATGGGAGCGGGCGAAGGCACACAGCAACTGGAAGAGGCATTGGAACAACGGTTTCCCGGAGTACCGGTGTTGCGTTTTGACCGTGAC
>DAOWGA010000131.1 GCA_030637665.1 Lysobacterales bacterium
AGTTGAAGCGGCCGCGAAAATCTCCATTATCCACAACCAGGTAATGGACGATGAAACCGTACCAAACGTGGTACCGGGTGCGCCGCTCGCTGGCAGTGAAGCACTGAACAGCATCATGGGGCTGGCTTCCTACAGCAGCACTCAGGCCAACCCCGAAGGCTTGTCCGGCGTCGCGCGTTTTGTGCAACCGGCGGACCACGAATCCATGTTCGTGCCGATTTATCCAGAGGTTACCATCGAGATGCAAGGGCAAATGGCGTCCTTCATCGCTTCCGGCGGAACCTTCGTGAACGTTGGCAATCCGGATCTGCTGGTTCCCGTTCCTGCGCCTGCAGATGCGGGAGCACCGGATCCCGTCGCAACTGACGCTAAATCCGGCGGCGGAGAAATCGAACCAGATCCGGATTCCGGCGATAAGGGAGACAAGCGATGAAGACTGACTCCATTCCAGGCCAAATTGCACCGATTGATGAGGAAAAGGGCATGAAAAACCAATTTCCAAACTTAAGCAGAACCATGGCGCTCGGGCTCATGATCCTTGGCTTTGCGGCCGGTCCGGCCCAGGCGATCGAGATTTCCAGTGGCGAGCTGACCGGCAGTTTCGACACGACGATCAGTTACGGCGCGGCGTGGCGGCTCAAAGACTTCGATGAAAGCAACGTCGGCAAAGCCGCTCTCGATCCATTCGTGATACTGGCGCCCAGCTATATCCAGGCGGCTGAGTTCCCGGGCCGATGGTCGGTCAACAACGATGACGGCAACCTGAACTACCCCGAGAAAGGCGACATGATTTCCCACACGATCAAGCTCACATCCGAACTTGACCTGCGCTGGCGGAATTTTGGTGGGTTCACGCGCTTCTCCGCTTTTTATGATTTCGAGAACGCTGACAAGGATTTTCTCTCGGATGAAGCGATCGAGCGCGTCGGCAAGGATATCAGGCTGCTGGATCTGTATGTCTGGGGTGAACATGCAGTAGGCGATCATTTCCTGAACTGGCGGCTCGGCCGGCAGGTCATCAGCTGGGGCGAGTCCACCTTTATCCAGGGCGGTATCAACGTAATCAACCCGGTGGATGTCTCCAAGCTGCGGGTGGCCGGCTCTGAACTCAAGGAGGCTTTCGAGGGCGTCAACATGATCTGGGGCACGGTGGACCTCACGCCGAGCCTGGCGCTGGAAGCGCTCTACATGTTTGAATACCGGGAAATCTTGCCGGACCCCGCCGGCGCTTTTTTCGGCACCAATGACATAGCTACGCCGGGCGCCTCCTACGCGATGCTGAATTTTGCTACGGTGCCTCAGCCCGTGATCAATCCCGACCTGTATGACACCGTCTGCATGCAGGGCAACCTGGGTGCGTCCGATAATCCTATCGGCCCGCTTGTGGGTTTTGGATGCGCTGCGTCATTCCCACGGGAAGACAGCCGGTTCCCCAGTGATAGCGGCCAGTATGGCGCGGCACTGCGCTGGTTCGTCGAGAGCATGAACAGCACCGAGTTCGGCTTCTTCTTCCTGAATTACCACAGCCGCCTGCCGCTGATCAGCGGTCGTGCCGTCACCACGACAGACGCGAACAGCGGGCGATACTGGACGGAATACCCTGAAGACATTCAGCTCTACGGTGTCAGCTTCAATTCCAATATTGGCACCTGGTCACTGGCGGGTGAAGTCAGCTACCGCCCCAATGCACCATTGCAGATCGATGACGTGGAAATATTGTACGCAGGCCTGAGCCCGTTGAATGTCCTGTTCCCGCCGGATGTTCTCAAGTTCAAGAGCCAACTGGGCAATTTTTTGCCGGGTGAGGAGATCCAGGGCTGGGAAGAGCACAAGTCCTGGCAGGCCCAGTCCACGCTGATCAAGCTGTTTGGCCCGAATAACTTCTTGCGCGCCAGCCAGATTGCATTCGCCGCCGAGGTGGGACTCAACTACGTGTCGGATCTGCCTGACTGGGATACGCTTCGGTACAATGGTCCGGGCACCGATACCGGGGGAGGTTCGGATATCTTCACTGGTGATTTCCGCAATCCGGAAACCCTGACCACCGGATTTGCCGATGACTTCAGCTGGGGTTATCGCATCAGGGCCCGCTTCGATTACTTCAACGCCATTGGTGCCGTTACGCTCAGCCCACGCCTGGCCTGGGCCCACGACGTTAAAGGAACCAC
>DAOWGA010000112.1 GCA_030637665.1 Lysobacterales bacterium
GAACTGGAGCAGTTGCGATTAAACAAACCGGATGGTTTTTGATCCCGTGGCAGGTTGTAACTATTCTTCAAGCACGAGGTCGATCGCGATGCGCAATTTCGCCGCCCACAAGGGCGCTGCCCTCGCCGCTTTCTGGTAGTGCTTCAATTCCTCCGGGTTTTCTGTCGGGTCGTTGCGATAAGCTTCAACAGGGATGGCCGCACGGCTGAATACTACCCGGCCAGATTGATCCGCGAGAAACAGGCCCGGGGTGCCTTTCACTCCCCAACTGTCCGCGACTTTCTCGCTATGCATGATCAGCCTGAAATCATAACCACGCTTTTCCATGTAGGCAGCAGGATCATCATCGTCTTTGAAGTTAAAGGCCAGTACCTGCACCTGACCCTCGTATTCATCGATGATGCTTTGCAGGTGTGGCATCAGGGCCTTGCAGTATGGGCACCAGGTGGCCCAGAACAAGATGATCGTCGGCCCTTCCAGGTTCTCTGGGTAATGGAAAACAGTCCCGTCCGGTTGTGCGATGTCAAAGCCTGGCGCCTGCCATTCGATCTGGTGTGGCGTGCGGGCAGGTTCGCACGACGCCAGCGCAAAAACCAGGAGAATGACCAGGCCGCGCTGCAGGAAAATATGGGGCTTAGTTTTGTGCATTGACAAATTGACCGGAAGAAGCTGAAGATTCGTTCAAAAATGTGCTGCGGGATTTCGCGGCGAGCGCGACACTGATATCGCACTGCATGGCGCCGGGAACTATCGCCTGTTACCCGCCCACTCGCGGATCGTTCCTGCCCAGATCTTCGTGGCTCGAGACCCAGTCGAGAGAGGAAATCGCGCCCGCCAGTGAGATTTCACCGGCCAATACCGTACCGGCGACAATTTCTGCGAACTTGAAAACTTTGCCCACACCGGAACAGCCCAGCGTTTCCAGGCATTCGCGCTGGGTCGGCAGGCCTGTTCCTCCACCGCAGGTGGCCACGATCAGTGATGGCAGGGTGATTGACATGTACAGGTCTTTTTCCGGCGTCATTTCCGAGTAGAGCAGCGCCATTGATGATTCGGAAACATTGGCCACGTCCTGGCCGGTTGCCAGGAACATCGCGGTAATGGCGTTTGCGGAATGGCAGCCATTGTTGTTGGCCCCGGAGAGCATGGTCCCCAAATTGGCCACCTTTGAATGGTAGTAAAGAGACTCGGTATCGGCATCCATGATTTCAAGAAGTGCATCGCGCTTGATCACAGCTTCAGCCGTGACCCGCTTTCCTCGCGTTCGCATCATATTGATCATGGATGCCTTCTTGTCGGTGGCGAAGTTGGATTCGAGAAAGAAGTGCTGAATCTCCACCACATCACAGTGCTGCAGGATCCAGTTGCAGGCCGCGAAGGTGGCTTTTCCGACCATATTCATGCCGGCGGCATCACCGGTTGTGAAATTGAAGCGCAGGTAAGCAAACTTGCTGGCCAGGTAGTAATCAATATGCTTGAGCCGGATGAAGGGGTCAGTTGCCTCACAGGTGGCCCTGATGTCTTCGGTTCGAGTGACAAGCCAGTCCGTGAAGCGCCGGGCCTGGGCGGCATCCTGGAATACGAACGCCGGCGCCCGCTGCATATTGTCACCGACGACGGCGCACTTGACTCCGCCACTGCGATGCAGCACTTTCATTCCCCGGTTGTAGGAGGCCACCAGCGTTCCTTCGCTGGTTGCGAGGGGTACATAAAATTCACCCTGCGCATGTTCTCCGCGCACCAGCAAGGGGCCGGCAAAACCCAACGGGATCTGGGCGACACCGGTGAAGTGCTCGATATTTCCCTGCGTCAGGTGCGGGTCGAATGTGCACTGGGTGACGTGCTCGAGATCCGCACCCGTCTGTTCCCGAATGAATTCCTTGCGTGCTTGAATGATGGCATCACTGTAGTCGTCTTCGGAATCTCGCGGAATGGTTCCGGGCGTATTTGCCTCGGTCTTGAGCGAATCGCTCACTTCGAGAATCAATTGACCGAATGGCGGAGCGTCGAACACCACCTCCAGGTCATGAGTGCCTTCGTCCAGTGGCTCCATGGCGAGATCAAAAGTCAACAGAGTACCCAGGGGGAAATCGATCGGGCTGTCCGGGTTGATCCGGCTGGTTGGGAAGGCCGGCCCGGCATCACATGTCATGCTTACCCGGTCTTCGGGTATGACCTGGCCGTCGAGGGCCACCCGTTTGATTTGTTGAAGCGAGGCCGGACTCAGACGATTCTTGACAGAGAACCGCACTACGCCATCCGCATTTCTCAAGCTGGTCCGGTTGTATAGCTTGTTTAAAATTGCGCTGGGAATGAACGACATTGGTATCCTCCAGAACAACTGGCCGGAAAGAACATCATAGGATAAAACTACGGCCTTCCACATTGACCTATCGCAACTGGATGGAATGTAAAAGCCTGCTACAGGCCCTAAGAGAATCTGATGAGCCTCAGGGGCTCGTTTGCTGAATCCAGACAAAGACTCCGATAAAAGAGCTAACGCCCAGGATCAGAGCAACCATGAACATGGTATAGGCCACTTGCAGCAAGGCAAATTTTTTCCTCAGCACCGAACCCAGTCCGTAAATGTTACGGACCATGGTTTCATAGACGACTGTGTTGTCATGCATCAGATCGACCATTCCTTCCACAAACTCGTCTTCACTCATATTGGCGAAATTGCCGAAGAACAGGATGTTGCCTTCGCTGTGCCGTAGATCTTCCAGGCTTATGGGTTTGCTGCTGACCCTTGGCCGGGCGGCCAGGATCGCGTAAATGATGGAGATGAGGGTGCCGAGCAGGAATACGGTGGTGGGTATCAGGAGCCAGGGATTGGCGTCGAGTTTGGGCGCAACGGAGGCAATAATGATCGATATGATAATGCCGTTGATGCTGATCATCATGTTGGCTTTGTTGTCAGCCAGGCCGGTCAGGTCCATTTGTACGCGGTAGGAGCTGCGGAACATGGTTTCGATACCGCGTCTCGAACCGACTGCGTCCTTCAGCTTTGCTTTCGTTTTCTTTTTTCCGGCCGCTGCCTCCAGATCCGCAGCGGTTTTTTGCTCTTCTTCGATCATCCGGGTATCCTTTTTGGTTCCTTCCACTTCACGCATTGCTTGTTCCAGTACCTTGCCGGTATGTTCCAGCTGCGCCTCAGCTTCACGAAGTTCTTTCATGATAGGTTGCTCCGTTTTGGCATCGCATCGGTCTGCATGAGCTTTGGCCTTTAATCTCTCTTACTGGTAATTCTATAACTTTGCAGCAGAAATTTCTGTTGTAATGCATTATGTTGGCCAAATTGCCTGTTAAGGAACCAGAGAGTAAGCCATGAAATTTATAGCTCTTGTTATTCTGATTGCACTCGCTCAATACCTGTTTTTTACTGTCCAGGTTGGACTCAAACGAGGAAAACATGGTGTCAAAGCGCCTCAGACCAGTGGTCATGAAACCTGGGATAGACTGTTCCGGGTGCAGCAGAACACCATGGAACAGCTGGTTATATTCATCCCGTCCATGATCGCATTCGGCATGTATGCCAGCGCACGTTGGGCCGTGCTGCCGGGGGTATTGTTCATTATCGGCCGGCAGGTTTATTATCACCAGTACCTTAATGATCCCGCCAGCCGCACGCCGGGCATGGCAATGAGCCTGCTCAGCAATGCAATACTGCTGATCGGCGCCTTGATCGGCCTGATCGTGAAAATGATCTGAAAAGGCAGCCCGGGACTGCGAACCGCCTTATTCCAATTCATTCAGTAAATAGGTGTAGATCAGGGCCTGCACGCGTGCTTGCTGGCGGTTATTGGCTGCACCGCCGTGACCGCCTTCAGTGTTCTCGTAGTAAAAATTGGGCTTTCCCATCGCGTTCATTTTCGCCACCATTTTGCGGGCATGGCCCGGGTGAACGCGGTCATCGCGGGTCGAGGTTGTGAAAAATACCCGTGGGTAGTCTTTATCTGAATCCAGGTTGTGGTAAGGCGAATAGTTCTGCAGGAAGGCCCAGTCTTCAGGCTTGTCCGGGTCGCCGTATTCCGCCACCCAGCTGGCGCCCGCCAGCAGCTTGTTGAAACGCTTCATATCCAGCAAGGGTACCTGGCAGGCCACGGCGCCGAACAGGTCGGGACGCTGGGTGAACAGCATGCCCACCAGCAAGCCACCACCGCTGCCGCCGCGAATTCCGAGATGTTGCGGTGTAGTCACACCCTTTGCAATAACGTCCTCTGCGACGGCATAGAAATCATCATAGGATTTCTGGCGATTTTCCCGCTGAGCAGCGAGGTGCCAGGCAGGACCATATTCCCCGCCGCCCCGTATGTTGGCCAAAACAAAGACTCCTCCCGACTCCAGCCAATCCATCCCGATGGTCGCGGAATAAGATGGTTTCATGGCCACCTCGAATCCGCCGTAAGCGTAAATCAGGGTCTTGTTCTTTCCATCGAGCTTCAGCCCTTTGCGCGAAACCCGGAAGTAGGGCACGCGTGTTCCATCCGCTGACTCGGTGAACTCCTGTATCACTTCATAGGGGGAAGCGTCGAAGAAGGCAGGCAGGGATTTGGAGGTTTTCGGTGTGGAAAGGCCCTCTGCCTGGAAAAGAGTGGTTGGTGTCAGGAAATCCTGATAGCTGAAGAAGAAAAAGTTGCTGTCCTCGCTGGTGCTGGTAACAGAGATCTGTCCAATGGCAGGAGCGTCAACGGGCCGTCGCTGCCATTTGCCGTCAACCAGGCTGTAGCTATCCAGCTGGCTGCGTACGTCGGCCATGCGGTTGACCAGCAGCAAGTCATGGGTGCGGTTGACACTGCTGATGGCTGAGCGTGAATCCGGTTCGACCACAGTCACGACTTTGCCCTCTCCCTGCAATAAGCTATCCAGGTCGATACTGACCAGGGAGCCCTGTTTCCAGGTTTGGCCATCTCGATGCCAATCGGTCTTCAGGCTTAACAGCAGTTGGTTTTTGAACAATGTTTCCAGCTCAGCATCGGCGGGAATGTCCAGCTTGAGCAAGGCGCCGTCGCGGTAATAGAAAACCTCACTGGTGAAAAACGTGTCCGCCCGAACCACAAGCGGGTAGTCCTTTTCCGGCGTATGTATGATTGAAGCGAATACACCGATATCTTTTGGAATACCCTCGTACACCACTTGGGCCTGCTCAAGGTCCGTGCCACGCTTCCATAATTTGGTAATTCTCGGATAGCCTGACTCGGTCATGCTGCCAGCGCCAAAATCCGTACCGACAAACACCGTATCCAGGTCAATGAAGCTGATGTCACTCTTGGCTTCGGGAAGATTGAAACCGTTCTTAACGAAAGACTTGCTGGGGATGTCGAATTCCCTGATTACGGTTGCGTCCGCTCCACCTCGTGACAGGGACAGCAGGCAGCGTTGGTAACCGGGCTGCAGGCAACTGCTGCCCTTCCACACCCAGTTTTCATTTTCCGTCCTGGCCAGTTCATCGAGATCCAGCAGAATTTCCCAGCTGGGCTCATTTGAGCCAAATTGCTCGATGGTTGTCCGCCGCCACAGGCCGCGTTCGTTATTGGCGTCCTTCCAGAAGTTGTACAGGTATTCCCCGCGAATGGCAGGATAGGGTATGCGCTCCTTCGAATCATAAACCGCAAGGTTCTTATCGTAGAATTGCTGGAACTGTGGCAACTGCTCCAGCACAGAGAGTGATTCCCGGTTGCGTTCCTCGACCCAGGCCAGGGCTTCCTTGCCTTCAATTTCCTCCAGCCACAGGTAGGGGTCCGGCTCATCCGTCAATGCGACGTTCATGGCTGAAAGGACGGAAAACAGGGTAATGAGTTTGAGATATTTCATAATTTCGCGCGCGGGGCCTATTCGATTTCTTCAGGGGATGATCACGTTAGTTTACAGACGATAA
>DAOWGA010000109.1 GCA_030637665.1 Lysobacterales bacterium
AGCCGCCAAGTTCATCCGCTCCCAGATGATTGGCTGCGCAATTTACCGCCACCGTGGTGGTGGTTTCCGAGGTCGCAACGAGGTCAACAGAAATGCCCCGGCGTCTGAATATCCCGAAAACCCCGGCCAGAAATCCCACCTGATGCCGGGCATCCAGGTTTTGCAGCAGGATCACTGCCATGTTGTCCTGACAGGTGATGGTTTTTACGCCTGTTACATCCCGCTTGGTATTGCCGATACGGGTTCCCTCGATATCACGGCGATTGACATCCCGAATGATAATGGGTGTGGCCGTGGATGAGGCGGCGCGGATACAACGGGACTGAACGACTTTGGCGCCACTGGCGGCCATCTCCAGGGCTTCTGCATAATCCACCTCGCTCAGAAGCCGGGCTTCCGGGATCAGGCGCGGATCTGCGCTGAACAGACCGGGAACGTCCGTCCAGATTTCCAGCCGCTGCGCAGACAGGCGCCCGGCCAGCAATGCGGCGGATGTGTCGGAACCGCCCCGTCCAAGCAGGGCTGTCTCGCCGCTCGTTGTCCTGGCGACAAAGCCCTGGGTCACCAGGATCGGATCGAGCTTCGCCCAGCGCTCAGCCAACGCCTTGTCCGGTCCGGGTTTGCAGCTTGCAGACAGCCAGCGCCGCGCCGGCGACAGATCCGGCTCGGGCAGAATCTCGAGCGCATCGCGTGCATCCACCCAGCCAGCGTCAAGGCTTTGCCGGAGAAATCCCGCCCCGATTCGTGTACTCAACCACTCGCCAAACGCCATCAAACCAGCTGTGGAGGACGGACCGGGGTCATCGCCAATCCTTGCCAGGCATTTTCGAATGCCCTGTTCTGCCTCCGGCAGCCAGAGATCAGAGTCGAGGTCGAGTTCAGCCGACAGGGAGCGGTGTATGTCGAGAAGATCGCCCAGGCCGGATTCCGGGTCCGGTTGATTGGCCAGGGCTGTCAGGTAGTTGGTCACACCGGCTACGGCGGAACAAACCAGCAATAAACGATAGCCATCGTCCTGTCGTGCCCTGGCCAGAGAAGCGATGGTGTCCCATTGCCGTCTGCCAGTCACGCTGGTACCCCCAAATTTCAAAACCAGCCATTTTTCAGACATGCCTGCGGCGCCCGTTTATCGATTGCAGGAACGTTACCTGAATTCTGTACAAGCTGTACAGCCGAATAGGGCGTGAACCAGCCTTTTACCCTTCACTGCCATAATTTTGGCCGATTCCAGACAAAAAAAACGGCGCCTGGGAAGGCGCCGAATCGAGGAGGGGTCGTACAGAGTTATCTGACTTCCCTTTGGAGTGTTTAAATCAAGTGTTCACAACTGTCCTCTATGACACCCTGATACCGAATCTGGTTCCCTTAAATTTCAAAATTTCTGAAATTCTGAGGCGAGGCAACCGGCTCGCCTGAAAATCTACTTCCCTTGATGGAAATCATCGCCATTCAATTAAATCGTGCCTACTATTCCAAGCGGTTCCCAGTACGAGGACCCAGATTAACTCATTCCGCCTGAATGCCCGCTGAATGGCAGCGGGCGGCAGGCATCACCGGGGGATTTGGCGCATCCGGCAATCTGTACTAGGATGTTCGTCCCACATATTGTTTCAGGAACACCGAATGCCGAAATATCGCACTGAAGACATCCGCAACATTACCCTGGTCGGTCACACCGGTTCAGGCAAAACAACACTGGTGGAATCCCTCCTGACCAAGTCAGGGAAAATAGGTGAAGCGGGCACGATTGAGCGCGGCAGCACCACCACCGATCACGACCCCCTGGAAAAGGAGTTTCAGCATTCACTGGACTCCGCCATCGCCTCACTCGACTTTGAAGGCATTCATATAAACTTCATCGACACACCGGGATTCCCGGATTTCAGGGGTCCGACCCTGACAGGTATGGCCGCCACTGAAACCACAGCGCTGATCATCAATGCGCATAACGGCATCGAACTCTCGACTCGCCGTCTCATGCGAAGAGCCAAGCGCCGCCGCCTGTGCCGCGTGATTGTCATCTCAAAAATGGACCAGCCAGGCGTGAATCTGACAAAACTTGTGCAGGATATTCGCCGGGAATTCGGGCCGGAATGCCTCCCGATCAACCTTCCGGCGGACAATCTCAGCAAGGTCAGGGATTGTTTCTACGGAACCGACGGAGAAACGGACGTCTTTTCCCTGAATGAAGCGCACGAAGCCATCATCGACCAGGTTGTCGAGGTCAATGAAGAACTGATGGAAAAATACCTGGAGGGTGAGGAACTGAGCCGTGATGAACTGCACAACGCCTTCGAACAGGCCTTGCGTGAAGGGCACCTGGTTCCCATATGCTTCACTTCAGCCACCACCGGTGCGGGCCTGGGCGAGTTCCTCAAGCTGTGCCAGCGATTGCTGCCGAATCCGACAGAAGGCAATCCACCGCCAATCCTCAAGGGTGAAGGCGATGCGGCGGAGGAAGTCGAACTGCAACCGGATCCGAACGCCCACGTGATCGCACACGTGTTCAAAATCAGCAACGATCCCTTTGTCGGCAAGCTCAGTATTTTCAGGATTTACCAGGGTACGGTGAAACCGGATACCCAGCTATTCATTGGCGACGGGCGCAAGCCCTTCAAGGTAGGACACCTGTTCAAGATACAGGGTGGCAAGCACGAAGAAGTGGATGCAGGCATCCCCGGCGATATCTGCGCCGTGGCCAAAGTGGACGAGATTCACTACGACGCGATACTTCACGACTCTCACGATGAAGACAATTTCCACCTCAAACCACTGGACTTCCCTCAACCAATGTACGGTCTGGCGATACAGCCCAAGAGCCGTGGCCAGGAACAGAAACTGGCGCAGTCTATTTTCCGCCTGACCGAGGAAGACCCCTGCTTCGTGGTCGAGCACAACCAGGAACTCAATGAAACCATCATTCGAGGCCTGGGAGAACTGCACATGCGGGTGATGCTTCAGCGCATGAGCGGTCGCTACAACGTAGAAGTTGACACGCGTCCGCCCCGCATCGCATACCGTGAAACCGTAACGCGTCCAGCCGAAGGCCACTACCGCCACAAGAAACAGACTGGTGGCGCCGGCCAGTTCGGCGAGGTTTTCCTGCGCATCAGGCCACTGGCGCGTGGTGAAGGTTTCAAGTTCATTAACAAAGTTGTCGGAGGATCCATCCCCACCAGCCTGATTCCGGCCGTAGAAAAAGGTGTTCGCCAGATCTCACAGGAGGGCGCTATCGCCGGTTACCAAATGCAGGATGTGGAAGTAACCGTATACGAAGGCAAATTCCACCCGGTCGACTCAAAGGAAATTGCCTTCGTGATCGCGGCCAGAAACGCTTTCCTCGACGCCATACATAATGCGGGTCCGCAAATCCTGGAGCCTATTGTCAGCGTGGACGTCACAGTCCCCGACGTAGTGATGGGTGACGTTACCGGTAACCTGGCAGGCCGGCGCGCACGCATCAGCGGCACGGAAACCCTCAGCGGCGGTCTGGTCACGGTGACTGCAGACATGCCTCTCAGTTCGCTCAGCGACTATCACACAGAGCTCAAGTCCATGTCCCAGGGCCAGGGCAACTTCACCATGGAGTTCAGTCACTACGATCCGGTACCGCATGCAGTGCAGCGGGAACTGGAAGCGGCCAACAAGAAGAAAGAAGACGATTGATAGAGTTATCCGTCAATAACGGTAAAAGGGTGCTTCGGCACCCTTTTTCATACGGGTGCGCAGTAGTCGATTTGCTGATATATCAATAATGTTGGTTCAGAAAAATATCGACAAGAAATTCAGAAAATGAAGTTTCGCTCACGGCTATTTATTTTATTATCCAATAAATATCATTAATTATATGCTGTATCATGCTGTTTTACAGACATTAATAACTTGTTATTGGAAAATATCCTTTTCTCGCTCGAATTCATTCTCGAACAGGTATTGCAAAAGACTCCAGGCTTCAGCGTCGCCATCAAACCAATTCAGATGGTCCGGGTCGATCCGCCTGCGATCTGCCGCCACGCTGACGGAAACGGCCAGACGGCCACAAATCAGCGGCAAAAGCACTGCCCTTTCTTCTCTGGAAAGGGGGCTGGCTTGGTGATACCCGGCAACGATGTCAGCCGCGATGTGCAGCGGGTCTTCCCGGCCCATCATCATGTAGGGCAGGCAGACCCCCAATTCACAAATCGTTGGATTGAAACAACTGTCTCCAAAATCCACCAATCCGACGACTCTGTCCCCCTCCATCAGGACATTTTCCCCATGGGCATCACCATGGATGAATTGATGCGGCAGGGCCGCCAGTTTTGGCTCCGCCCGAGTGGCCCATAGATCGAAGGCCCAGGCCAGCAACTCGCGTTGAGCCGGCTCTTCAATGAGCGCCAGTTTGGACCGGTGTTGGCCGGCCTCGGCAAGATTCCAACGGTGATTCCGATGGGCTGCCCGATGATCGAAATCCTTCATCACAAGATCAAATTCCGCCAACGCATTTCCCAGATTTTTCCTTGTTTTTACAGATATATCAGACATTGAGTCTAAAATCACGCCATCTATATATCCCAGTAATCTAGCCTTGTTTGACGTATTTTTACGAAGTTTAATTCCTGTTTCGATTTCACCCTGTTTATTTTTTAGCATTCGGGGGAGTTTGAAGCTCAATCCACGGAAAACTGCGTGCTCAATGAGCTCATATTCCATCGCCACAATCGCTGCTGGCATGTCATCATCCACAATTTTAAATATGAACCGTTTTCCCTCAGCCGCACTGACCAGGTAATTGAGGTTTTCGCCTGGAAGACGGGCAATCGACCCTTCGATTCCATAGTGATCCAGGAGACATCGAAGAATGTCCAACTCGTTCCTGTCGGTCTCTGTTTTGCCATTCACGACTGATTTCCTGCCTTTTCCGTCCTCGAAATTTGGGGCTGCCGAAAAATTCTCTCACAGTCCGGCCTGCAAGCCATTAACAGATTAAAAGAAATACCCACAGCCGGCTCAGCAATAAAGTACGCTCAGCAGCGATCTGAGTCGCAGATTGCAGTGCTACCCCGGATACTGCTGCATTCCGCCGCTTCTGCTAAAATGGTGCACAAATTCGTTTTGAACAGGGACTGTCCGGCTCGATGAGAACAATAAACCTGCGACTGATGGCTTTGATCAGCCTGCTTTTCCAGCTCGCCCCCTTGTCCGCTTCTTCTCCAGAACTACAACTTGCCAACGAATACCAAGCCTTTTTTCGAAAGCATATTGAGCAGGAAAAAGTCCTCGGCGCAGCTTTTGTCGTGGTTTCCGGAGACCGGATTATCCACGTCGGCACCCTGGGCCATACCGATACCAGCCGCAGTCATCCTGTCGACGAGAACACTGCATTTCGAGTGGCGTCTGTGTCCAAGACCTTTGCCGCCGGGCTGGCCGGAGTTCTGGTCGCCGAAGGCGAGTTCCAATGGGATGACCCGGTCACGCAATATGTTCCGGATTTTCGCATCAACGGCGACAGCAGCCAGGTCAAAATCCGTCACCTGCTGGGCCAGAGCACCGGCTTGATCCCACACGCATACGACAACCTCATAGAGGATGGCGTTTCCATGGACAGGATCCTGACACAGTATCGGAAGCTGTCCTACATCTGTTCTCCGGGCCAGTGCTATTCCTATCAAAACAGCGTGTTCAGCCTGATTGAACCCGTCATGGAGCAAGTCACATCAAAGTCCTATGCCGCGCTGATGGAGCAGAAGATTTTCCGGCCCCTGGACATGAAAACGGCTTCAGTCGGCTACGAGGCATTCGTCAACAACCCCAACCATGCGAAACCCCACGTTCTGGTCAGAAAAGGCTCGTGGAAAACGGTCAGGGTTCTTCCCAATTACTATCGCGCAGCCCCGGCCGCGGGAGTGAATGCCAGTGTACTGGACATGGGTAAGTGGCTGATGGCGCAACTGGGCAGCCACCCGGAAGTTATCAGGCCGGAGGTTGTTGACGCGCTTACCCGGCCCCGGGTCAAAACCAAGCGGGAGATCTACCGCCGTCACTGGAAAGACCTGCTGACAGACGCCCATTACGGCCTTGGCTGGCGTATCTACCAGCTCGGCGACCACCAGATCGCATGCCACAGCGGCTGGGTGTCAGGTTTTCGTGCCGATATCGCGTGGTCGGAAGCGCACGATCTGGGTTTCGCCATCCTGCTCAACGCAGAAACCAACAGTATTAACGAGCTGACGGCCACTTTCTGGGAAATGGCCTTCACCAGCCTTGAGCCCAAAACCACTCCGGACCAGCAGGAACTGCTGGCCGCTGCAGGGCAAACGACGAGCCCCTGAAACCTGGCCACCAGACGAATGCGGCCGGGCGCTGCGCTGCCTCAGTCAGGACTCCTCGTATACCGGCCCGATGGCAGACCAGTCACTGAAGCGTTGGCCCAGAATCCGGTAGTCTTCCTCATCATCGACATCGAGGCTCAGGCCACCGTAAGGGGTGACGATCAGTCGAACACTACCGCCCAGCACGGTGCCAGAAGCCGCCTCCACCCGTTCCGGTGTATTCCACTTCCGTAACCTGCGATACAGCCTGCCCTTGCGCCCTGACAACATCAGTGTGGCCTGAAATTTCAAGGTGAGCCAGGCGGCCTTCCAGCCCCCGGCCTGCCTGAAAAAGCTCCAGGCCAGCAACATCACGTTATGCCAGTCCTTGGCCTTGCGATAGGAGAAACCCGTTTGCAGGAATTCCTGGTGTGACAGTTTACGCGGCCGCGCGACATAGATATTGGCCAGGCGGGCAAGGCCGGTGCTGAAGTGGACGTAAGGCCGGACAATCCCCTCGCCGTTTTCATCCGGGTAGTAAGGTGTCAAAGAGGATTCCTCGGCCACACCGGCGAGAATGGAATAATTGATTTCTGATTGATTGTCCTCAGCGGCGCATCTGCTGACAAAATCGTCAATGGCGCTGGCGGAAATCAAGGGCAAATCACAGGATATGAACAGCATCGGCCGTTCCGGGTCATGGCTGCCATGCCGGGCAAAATATCGGGATTCTGCTGCATGAATCGCAGCCCAGGTATTGGACAGCATTTTCCCGACCTGGTCGACAATAATGACTCGCGAAGACAAGTCCTCGAGAGCTTGTTGTAACCGCTCTTCCGGACCTACAACGAAGACCAGCCCAATTGACGAAGCATCCACCAGGGCTTTCACGACACGGCGAATGAGCACCTCCCCTCCGAGTTCGAGGAATGCTTTGTTCTTGCCGCGAATCATTCGCCGCGGATTGCTATCCGTTCCCGCCAGGACGATGGCGTCCAGTGGTGCCGGAAATGTGGCTAGCGGATTGCTTTTTGAGTTGTGCATGGCCAAAAACACCTCGGTCCTCAGGTGCAAGGTGGCATCATTTGAAGGTAGTTTCAATGCCTGAATCAGTAGTCAGGCGCCGGCCCGGTGGCGTAGAATGCGCTCCCAAACCCCATGGCCACTTCGCTATATGCCTCTGTTACGCCTCGACAACGCCGCTCTGCACTACGGGACTCTGATCCTGCTGGACTCCGTGAACTTCAGCATTTCGAAAGGTAACAAGATAGGCTTGCTGGGCCGGAACGGCGCGGGAAAAACCACTCTTTTAAAGATTCTGGCAGGAGAGATTTCGCCGGAATCCGGTGAACGCTGGCTAAGGCCCGGCACCCGAATCGCCTGGTTGCAGCAAGCCCTGCCGGAAGCTGACGATCAAACCGTTTACGATTTCGTTGCTGCAGGACTTGCCGAAACGGGCCGCCTGCTCGCTGAATACCACCATCTGTTGCAGGCTGAGGACCTTAGCGATATGGACGCCCTGTCCCGCGTTCAGCATCAGTTGGAAGCCCGGGATGGCTGGCAACTGCAGCAACGGGTGGAGACGACCATCAGCCAGTTACAGTTGCCGGGTGATGCCAGCATGGCGGAGTTGTCAGGTGGATGGCGACGCCGGGCCGCGCTGGCCCAG
The DNA here is from genome assembly GCA_030637665.1 of Lysobacterales bacterium. GTDB lineage: Bacteria > Pseudomonadota > Gammaproteobacteria > Xanthomonadales > SZUA-36 > JAJRRA01. Next base: position 7,960 of record DAOWGA010000109.1, read on the forward strand.
GCGCTGGTCAGTGATCCCGATATATTGTTGCTCGACGAACCCACTAACCACCTCGACATCCCTGCAATAAGCTGGCTCGAAGAACAGCTGCGTAACTTTTCAGGCGCCCTGATTCTGATTACCCATGACCGGCGATTTCTACAAAACGTCGCCAACTGGATGGCCGAACTGGACCGGGGTCACCTGACCCAGTGGCAGGGTGACTACCAGGGATTCCTGCGCCATTGCGAGCAAAAACTACTGGCTGAGGAGAGGGCGAATGAACTGTTCGACAAGAAGCTGGCCCAGGAAGAGGTGTGGATACGCCAGGGTATCAAGGCCCGTCGAACCCGCAACGAGGGCCGCGTACGCGCTCTGAAATCGATGCGGGAGGAACGCGAACAACGCAGGGAACGCGCAGGTACGGCCGGCTTTGTCGTGGAAGACGCAGGCAAGTCCGGAAAAATCGTTGCCGAGCTCAAGCATGTCAGCCATAAATTTGACGACAAGCAGATTATTGATGATTTTTCTACCATCATTCAGCGTGGTGACCGGATCGGCATTGTCGGCGCCAACGGCGCGGGCAAATCCACGCTGGTGAAAATTCTGTTGGGCGAACTGCAGCCCGACTCGGGCCAGGTTGAGCTGGGCAGCAAGCTGGAAATCGCCTATTCGGATCAATTACGCGAGCACCTCGATCCTGAGCAAAACCTGATCGACAACGTTTGCGGCGGACAGGATTTCATCGAGATCGGCGGCAGACGCCGTCATGCCATCTCCTACCTGGGCGAATTCCTTTTCAGCCCACAACGGGTGCGCATGCCGGTAAAGGCGCTGTCAGGTGGCGAACAAAACCGGGCCGTACTGGCAAAACTGTTCAGTAAGCCAGCCAACCTGCTGGTGCTCGATGAGCCCACCAACGACCTGGATATTGAAACACTGGAACTGCTGGAAGAAATCCTGCTGGGATTCGAGGGAACGGTGCTGCTGGTCAGTCATGACAGGGACTTCATGGACAATGTGGTCACCAGCTTGATTGTGATGGATGGCAGTGGCGGGGTCAGCGAGCATGTGGGCGGCTACAGCGATTGGGAAGCCCGCGGCGGCAGTCTGTCGGAAACCCGGCCGCCGCCATCGTCAAAACCGGCCAAGTCCATAAAAGTAACCCCCGACATTAAAAAGGAGAAGGCCGCCGGCAAGAGGCGCAAACTCTCATACAGGGAGCAGCGTGAACTGGGGAGTCTGCCGGGGCAGATCGAGGCATTGGAAAAACAGCATTCACAACTGGAAAAGAAGATGTCTGCGCCCGGTTTCTACCAGTCCGATTACGAGGAAATCCAGCGTGTCATGCGCGAACTTGCGCAGATTCAGGCACAACTGGAAGCGGCCTTTGAGCGGTGGAATGCCCTGGAAGGCAGTGACTAGCCCGCATAATTCACCAGGGCGGACCGACAGTGAAAGATTCCGGAGCATCACTGGGTCTGTTATTCAATCACTGCGCAAATACAGTGAAGACCCGGCCAGGCACGGCTTTTCCCTGAACTATTGGGGCCATAAACACGATCATGAACTTCGACTTGCAGGCAAATGAAAACGTCAAGGAGGATGCCACCAGGAACTCTGAAAATTCAGATCCCTATGGCAGGGGCAGAAAAATCAAAGACACATCCAGCATCTGCCCCCAGTGTCTGGATCCGGTTACAGCAACTGTATTTGAGCGCGACGATGAAGTCTGGATGGACAAGCAATGCAGCCGGCATGGGCGGTTTTCGGCTTTGCTGTCTGCTGAAAGCCGCCATTACTACCAACAACTCACAACTCAGGCCCAAAATTCGGGCTGCTGCGGGGGAAGCTGCGGCTTGCCGGGCGCTTCCGATTCAATCGCAGAGGATTCTGCACCCTGGACCAATCACAGCTGCACGATACTTATCGAGATAACCGAGCGGTGTAACCTGAGCTGCCCGACCTGTTTTGCAGGATCCACCCCCGCGCACTCAAACATGATGAGCCTGGATGAATTCACACGCCAGGTGGATCAACTGCTTGCCGGAGGCAAACGTGGATCCGACATGATTCAGCTGTCGGGCGGCGAGCCAACGATTCATCCCGATTTCTTTGCAATGATCAAATTGCTGTTTGAGCGCGGTTTTCACCAGGTCTGTATCAATTCCAACGGTATCAAACTGGCGCAGCCTGTGTTTGCCCGGCGACTCGCGGAATGCCTTAAAAATTACCCCGAAGCCCAGATTTTTGTTTACCTGCAGTTTGACGGCTTTGAAGACGAAACCTACACGGCTCTGCGCGGCCGCGGTGATTTGCTGGCCAGCAAGCAAAAAGCACTCAAAAACTGCCATGAGCAAGGCATTAACGTTCACCCGGTCATGACCCTGACACGTGGTATTAATGAGCATGAAGTGGGCCAATTCGTGCAAATGGCTGTTGACCTGCCCGCGTTGAAAAACGTTGTCATCCAGCCTGCCATGTATTCCGGGCGCTACGATAACCCGCAGAGACAGGACCGTATCACCCTGGCCGACACGGTGAAAATGATATGCCAGCAGTTCGGCGTGTTTTCGCCCCGGGATTTTATGCCGATTCCCTGCTCTGACCCCAATTGTTTCGGCATGGCGGTTGCTCTTCGAACGCGCAACGGCCTGCTGCCCGTATCCCGCTTCTTTCCCCGCTACGAAACATGGGACAGTGATGATGCGCGAAACCTGATCGAACGGTTTTCGGATTCGATTAACGGGCCGCAGGCTGTAAGTGAGGCCATTCGATGGGCAACTTCCGACGCCAGGATGGACCGGGTTTTTGAGGACCTGGATGAACAGCAAACAGATCACCTGCTCGATGTGCTCATCGATGCGCAATCTGCCGGCACTTCACTGTGGGACCAGGTCCTCACGATCAGCATCAAGCCATTCATGGATGCCTGGACCTATGATCAGGACCGTATTGATCAGTGCTGCGTTCATATTCTCGACAAGGAGGGCCAACCGGTGTCTTTTTGCGAATTCAATGCCATCAACAGACCCCGAATGGCGGGCGGTTCCGCAATCAAGGGCCAGGACAATCCGACGGCCATCAGGGTGATGAATGCATGAACCCGGTCAAGGCATTCTGGTCCGCACTGGCCTTGATGATGGTGCTGAGTGGCGCCGCCAATCCATCAGGGCCAGCACCCCAGAACCCGGGTTCTATCAAGCAGGGGTCCCAGGTGTTCTCTGATGCACCCTTCCTGGATTTGGTCAGAAAATACACGGTCGACGGTGGCGCCAGGGTGGATTACGCGGCATGGAAAGACTCGCCGCGGGACCTGGCGGAACTGGACAGGCATATTGCGCTCATCGCAAGCCTGAGCCCGAAAAACCATCCTGAAATGTTTCCGGACAAGGCAAGCCGCAGAAGTTACTGGATCAATACCTACAACGCCCTGGTTCTGCAGTCGGTATTGGAACTGTGGCCCCTGGACAGCGTCAGGGATGTAAAAATTTCTTTCAGTTCCCGGGTCGTGCCCGGCAAAGGTTTCTTTTATGACCGCAAAGTCGTTGTAGGTGGTCAAGAGACCAACCTGTACAAATTGGAAAAGGAAGTGTTGGCCAGCCAGAAGGATCCGCGGCTGCATTTTGCCTTGAATTGCGCCAGTGAATCCTGCCCCGTACTTCGGCCCTGGGAGTGGACCGATGCGCAATTGGATGAGGCCGCCCGGGAATTCGTTAACAAGCCGGAAAATGTGTCCGTGGAAAACGAAAAAATGGTCTTGTCCAGCATCTTCAAATGGTATAAAAAAGACTTCCCTGAAGATCTGAACGGCTATTTGCAGCAATACGCAGACGCTGCCCTTTCGCAACAGCTCCAGCAAGCCAAAGACCAGGGCTACCGCACTCAATACAGGAGCTATGACTGGTCATTGAATGCTGAAGAATCACAGGACCCGCCCCATGTCGATCAGCCCTGAATCGTTTCCCGGTCCCGCCCACACGGCTCAAGCTGAGAGTGTCGCCGTATCGTGCTGTTCGGCTTTTTATGAACAGGACTGGGTCCGTCAACTGGCTGAAGACATCTTCCATCCGGGTGGCGAGTCGCTCACCCGGAGAACAGTAGCGGCGATGAAATTACCCGAACATGCCTCAATAGCCGACCTGGGCTGCGGAACGGGAACTTCAGCAATCCTGCTCGCCTCGCAGCTGAATCTGCAAGTCAGCGCTGTGGATATCAGCGCTGCCAATATGGAACGGGCGGCCGAACGAGTGGAGTCGGCCGGCATTGCAATGCGCCTGGTACAGGCCGATGTCCACGACTTGCCATTCAGCGACCGGGAATTTGATGCGGTCCTGGCCGAATGCACCTTTAGCCTGTTTTCTGACCAGGCCAGGGTACTGGCTGAAATCCATCGCGTTTTGAAACCAGGAGGCCAGCTGGCCATCACTGACATGGCCACCAGTGGACCACTTCCCGGCGATATGGCTGACATGCTTGCGCCCTGGACCTGTCTCGCAGATGCCACCGACCAGGAAACCTATATTGAAAAATTCAAAGCCGCCGGATTTTCTGTCCAGGAAATCGCCGACGAAAGCGAGTCTCTGAATCAAATGATCCTGGTGTTGAAGCGCAAGCTCTTATTGCTGAGTGCCGGTAGCTTGATGGGTGGCAATTCCCTGCCCGATATAGATCCCGATTTTGTCCGATACTGGCTGAACAGATTCAAAGCTGAAGTTGAAACAGGCCTGATTCGGTACCTTCGATTTAATTTGCAATATGCAGGCTAGTACTCCTTCAATGTGATAACTACGGATTCAGATAGCGGTGCAGCCCCTTGTTGGCATCCATATCGGTTTTTCGCAGGCTGTAAACAACCTTGCCGCCATGCGGAGAAAGAATGGGTGATCCCACTCGATC
>DAOWGA010000086.1 GCA_030637665.1 Lysobacterales bacterium
AGCGAAATGCCTTCGGTGGTGTTTTTCAGTAGTGCAATATCATTTGGAGAAGAAGCGCCGCTCAGTTTTGCCAGCTTGTCGCGCAAATCGTTTTCACGCTCGATCCAGTTACGATAAGCAGCGGGCCCGGTAGCGGCATTTTCCTCGGCGAAACGAATGACTGCATCGGATGTGCAGCGTGGCCAGGGCGCCACGGCGGCATGATTGAGATACAGGCCATGGCCGAGGCCCGGAAACTGCTCCCGCAATTCCAGGCGCTTCGTTTCGGGATTTCCTGCTTTGGACATGCGGATATAATGAAGCCGATCCTTCCTGTGGGCAAATCGATCATGACAGCAGGGCAGCAAATGGCCGGGGACATGTCGCGCGCGATCATTCACGTCGACATGGATGCGTTTTATGCCTCGGTGGAACTCCTGGACGACCCCGGCTTATCAGGCCAGGCCGTCATCGTGGGCGGTCTCGGTCCCAGGGGTGTGGTCGCGACCGCAAACTACGAAGCCCGGGTTTACGGCGTTCATTCCGCCCTGCCGATGAGCCAGGCCCGGCGCCTGTGTCCGCAGGCCAGATTCATCCGCCCCAGGATGGCGCGTTACCGTGAGCTCTCGGTATCCGTGTTTTCCGTTTTCAGGGAATTCACACCCAGGGTGGAAGGCTTGTCGCTTGACGAAGCCTTCCTCGATGTGACCGGCAGCCTGAAGCTGTTCGGAGGACAGCAGGCAATCGGCCGACAACTCAAGGAGCAGATCCTGGCACGGACCGGGTTGATGGCTTCAGTTGGAATGGCGCACAACAAGTTCCTGGCCAAGCTGGCCTCCGATAGTCAGAAACCCGATGGTTTCGTGTTCGTGCAACCCGGCGAGGTCCATGCATTCCTCGATCCGATGCCGATCAACCGTTTGTGGGGTGTTGGCAAACGAACCGCACCAAGACTCAAGGCGTTGGGAATCCTGACCATCGGGCAATTGCGCCGCTCCGATATTTCTGCCGTGAGGACGGTGCTGGGAAACCGGGCGGAGCATTTTCAGCGATTGAGCAGAGGCGAGGATGAGCGCGAGGTCCAGGTTTTGCGTCCCGACAAGTCCATCAGCAACGAAATTACTTTCGACACGGACCTGCTGGACAGGACAGAACTCCTGGCGGAACTCCTGCGCCAGTCAGAAAACGTGTCCAGGCGTTTACGTGCGCAGGAACTGATGGCAAGCACGGTGGTGGTAAAAATTCGTGACGCAAATTTTCATACGGTAACCCGTAGCGGCAGCATGAGAGCCTGCTCCAACATTACACGGACGCTGTACCGCATGGCCAGGGCCCAGTTCGGGTCCTGGCGCGACAAACACAGGACCACGCCGGTCAGGCTGCTGGGAATGGGGGTTAGCGGCCTTGAACCGGAAAACGCCGAAGGCAAAGCCCGCGGTGACCAGCTGGATAGCCGCAGCGAGCAAAGCCTGGATCGGGTATTCGATCGCATAAACCAACGCTACGGCGATGCAAAAATCGTCCATGGCCTGGCATTGCGGCGGCGCAAAGACAGCTAATCTTTTCCTTTCTTCAATTCCGCATCACGCAATTCGCGGCGCAGGATTTTGCCCACATTACTCTTCGGCAGCTCATCGCGGAACTCGATGTGCCGCGGGCGCTTGTATCCCGTGAGCTGTTCAGAGCAGTAGGCGCGTAGTTCTTCTTCGTTCAGGCTCGGGTCGGCTTTTACTACAAATACCTTCACGGCTTCACTCGACCTGGGGTCCGGTATACCGATGGCAGCCACTTCCAGCACTTTGGGGTGCAACGCCAGTACGTCTTCAATTTCATTGGGGAATACGTTGAAACCGGACACCAGGATCATGTCCTTCTTTCGGTCCACGATCGTGAAGAATCCTTTCTCGTCCATCAGTGCGATATCCCCGGTCAGCAGCCAGCCTTCCGGCGTGATGGCCTTGGCCGTTTCATCCGGACGCTGCCAGTAGCCTTTCATGACCTGCGGTCCGCGCACGACCAGTTCGCCTACTTCACCCTGGGGCAGCAGATCACCCTCGTCATTCATGATGGCGCATTCGGTTGACGATATGGGCAGGCCAATAGTGCCGTTATACTCCTCGAGATTCATCGGGTTGATGCACGCAGCCGGTGAAGTTTCAGTCAGGCCATAAGCTTCCACCAGCGTGGTGCCGGTCACTTCTTTCCACTGCTCGGCAACGGCGCGCTGTACGGCCATGCCGCCACCCAGCGCACCTTTTAAGGTACTGAAATCCAGTTCGGCAAATCCCGGTGTGTTCAGCAGTCCGTTGAACAGCGTATTGACTCCGGGCAACACGGTGAAAGGCACTTTGCCGAGTTCCTTGACGAAACCGGCCATGTCCCTGGGATCGGTAATCAGCAGGTTGACCCCGCCGAGGGCTGTGTACACGAGGCAGCACGCCGTGAGGGCGAAAATATGATAGAGCGGAAGGGCAGTGACAATGATTTCCGTGCCCTCGCTGATTCCCGAGGCAGACATCCATGTCTGTGCCTGCAACATGTTGGCGACCAGATTCTTGTGGGTGAGCATGGCGCCCTTGGCCACCCCGGTGGTGCCACCGGTGTACTGCAGGAATGCCAGGTCGTCAAAGCCCAGTTCCGGTCTCTGAAAAGACTGATTCGAACCCTGCTTGAGCGCCTGTTTCAATGAAATCGAGCCCGGAAGATTCCAGTCAGGGATGGCTTTCCTGACGTATTTCAACACCAGGTTCATCACTACGCCTTTGGGAAAGCTGACCATGTCACCGATTTGTGTGGTGATGATGAACTCTACAGGAACATCTTTGTGCACTTGTTGCAGCACGTGTGCAAAATTTTCCACCACGACAATGGCTCGCGCACCTGAATCCTCCAGTTGGTGTTTCAGTTCCCTGGCGGTATACATGGGGTTGGTGTTTACAACGACCAGTCCGGCCCTGAGTGCGCCATAGACCACCACCGGGTACTGCAGGATATTGGGCATCATTATGGCAATGCGGTCACCTTTGTTAAGGCCCTGGTTTTGCAGCCAGGCGGCAAATTGACGCGTGAGTTCATCCAGTTCGCCATAACTCATCTTTGTATCGAAATTGATGTAGGCGGTCTGGTCTTTGTATTTCGAACAGCTCTGTTCAAAAATATCCGGGATGGAACTGTACTTGCTCAGGTCAATTTCGGCCGGGACGCCTGCGGGATAACTGTCAAGCCAGGGTTTACTCATGGCGATACCTCATTTATTTGCATGCAGAGCAAATGTTGCACTGTTCCTGCTGTTTGATGTTGACGGATGTCAGTAGAAAGTCAATTCATCGTGGTAATCATTGCATCACAAAGGCCAGAATGCGGCAAGTATTGGAAATTGCTGATTGCCAGCCGAGACCACCACTGTTTATTATCCCTAAGTGCAAACAGAAATTATTCCCGAAGGATTGACCAGATGGGTGAACAGAACGTCAAGCTGAATAACGACGAAGCGACCTATCAGGTGTTCATGAAGTCGTTGCTGGCGGAAGTTCACGCCCTGGAGACCATGCTGGATAAGGGCTTGATTGAAAGCGGAGTCCGGCGCATTGGCGCGGAGCAGGAGATGTTCCTGATCGACCGGGCGCACAAACCAGCGCCCAGGGCGCTGGAGATCCTCGG
>DAOWGA010000210.1 GCA_030637665.1 Lysobacterales bacterium
AACGCGGACCGGCTGCCAGGTCTTTGTGGAAGCGCTCCCGGCCGGTCTTGTCTTTGACGATTTCAAGTGCACCCATCAGCCCCAGGCTGCGTGCCTCACCTACGATCGGGTGATCTGCCAGGCTGGCCCAGCGCTGATTGAAGTATGGTGCGGTTTTGTCTTTCACGCGTTCAACAATGCCCTCGGCCTGCATGATCCGGAGATTCGCCAACGCCACCGCGCAGGTGACCGGATGGCCGGAGTAGGTGTAGCCATGTGCAAACTCGCCACCTTTTGCAATGATGACATCGGCAACCCGGTCGCTGACCAGTGCACCGCCCAGCGGCAGATAGCCCGAGGTCACACCCTTGGCAATAGAAATCAGGTCCGGCCTGATGCCGAAATGAGTCGAGCCGAACCATTCGCCGAGGCGGCCGAATGCGGTGATCACCTCATCCGCAACCAGCAGGATGCCGTACTCATCACAGATGCGCTGAATTTCCGGCCAGTAGGATTCCGGCGGAATGATCACACCCCCTGCGCCCTGCACCGGCTCTGCTATAAACGCGGCTACCTTGTCGACGCCGAGTTCGAGAATTTTCTCTTCCAGCAGCCGTGCCTGTTGCAGCCCGAACGCTTCTGCGGACATGTCCGCGCCCAGTTCGAACTGGTACGGCTGTTCGATATGAACAATACCCGGCACCGGCAGCACCAGTTGCTCGTGCATGCCCGACATACCGCCCAGGCTGGCACCGGCTAAAGTGCTGCCGTGGTAGGCATTCTTGCGGGCAATGATGGTCATCTTTTCCGGCTGGCCCATCAGATCCCAATAGCGGCGGATCAGCCGCACCTGGGTGTCATTGGCCTCCGAGCCTGAACCCGTGAAGAAAACCTGGCTAAAGTTGCCCGGGCTGAGCTCACTCAGCAATGCAGATAGTTCGATTGCAGGCGGATGGGTGCACTGGAAGAAGTTGTTGTAATACGGCAGTTCCTGCATTTGTGCGGCGGCTGCATCGATAAGCTCCTGTCGGTTGTAACCCATGTTGACGCACCACAGGCCGGCCATGCCGTCCAGAATCTTGTTGCCATCCGAATCGTAGATATACACACCTTCAGCGCGGGTGATGATGCGAGCCCCACCCTTTTCACCCAATTCCTTGTGATCGGTGAACGGATGCATGTGATGCCGCTGGTCACTGGATTTCCAGTCAGCAGTCTTGTTCATTGGAGTAACGCCCACAAACCACCTCCACTTATGAGTTTGCAAAGAATCAGCAGACTGTACCTGTCCGCACAGGAAAATTCCATGGGCCAAACGAGCCTTAACAGGTGCTCATTAACACTTCATTCTCAAAGAAACCATGCGCATCAGGATAATGACGACAATATAGCTTGCCGAAGCAGTAACGATCATGCCGCCATAACTGCCCGGAGAAATCAGCGAAGCAGCCAGGGCAGGGCCCAGAAAGCCACCGAAACTGGTGGCAAAACCGCCGGCGACAACCACGCTCCCCCGGGGATCGATCTGGGCTTCAATCGCCTGAAAATATGGCAAGGCGAAACCCCAGCCCATGGCCATCAGGCACATCGAAATGACATATTTCAATTCGCCGGGGCCGGTCAGAAGTATCAGCAAGGCACTGCTCTGAATCAGTGCCGTCACCAGGATCGGAGGGTACCTGCCAAAGCGCGAGCCCAACAGGAAAACACCAAATGCTGCCGGAATCCCCAATAAAGTCGCAGTGCCCAGCACCAGGCCAATTTCACTGCCTTGTAGCCCGAATGAAACACCGATTCTTTCCGCATAGGTGAAACTTGCCATATTCGAGGCCTCAAAGAGGCCAATCCCCAGCAGACAGAGCAAAGAGGTCTGTGCCAGGATCACGCGCCACTCCACCGGTGAGCCTGATCCGGCAGGTTTTCGTTCATCGCTTCCGGGCAGTTGGACCACCAGCAACAGCGCCGCAACATCCAGCATGGTAAAAAGGGCAAACAGTCCGGAAACGCCGGTATCCGGCAAGATCCAGGGCAGGCCATACAACCCCACGGAACTCACCAAAAACTGTATGGCCATGAACAGACCATAAGCGCGATCCGGCTCACGCCAACCGGCGTAGGCACTCATCACGCTGGCATAGGCGGCAACGCCTCCAGCACCGGAAATGAATCTCAAAGCGACAAACGCCCCGGCTGGCAACTGCGCGGCAGCGATGCTGATTCCGTCGGCCAGGATCAAAATGCCCAGCCCAATGAACGCAAGCCGGCGCAGACTCAAATGATGTATACGCAGTGAAATATAAAAGGCGGCCATGGCGCCCCCCAGGAAACCGGCGGAAGCCACGTAACCGGCCTCGCTGTCAGAGAGTCCCAGGTGATCGACAAAACTGCCGACCATGACCGGCAGAACCAGCAAAGGCATCAAGGCTACAGATCCAAGGGCAGCCATCAACAGGGTGCGGCGCACATTGTTCTTCTTCATTTGCTTGCGAGCACCTGGCATCCAAAGAGGAAGGAGCATAACAAGCCATTTGAGCCATATCCAATGAATAGAGCCACATCCAATGGGACGGCCAGGACACGAACTACCGAACGTGACAAATACAGTGGGGAAATTCACTGTATTATCCTGTATCAGGGTCTGTTAACAGGCCCTGGATGCTTGAAAATATCGGGGCACATTAATGAGAATTACAAGATATGTTCTGGCCGCCGTCTTCCTGGTGGCAATGCTGTCAGCCTGCGAACGTGAACCGCTTCCATCTGCTGATCCCGCAAGCCGGCTGATTACCAACGTGATCATCATCGACGGGACCGGTGCGGGGCGCCGGGAAGGTGCGGTACGATTCCTGGGCGCTGAAATTATCGACGTGGGGGACCTCGAAGCCAGGCCCGGTGAGCCGGTAAGCAATGGCGGCGGCCTGGTCCTTGCGCCCGGGTTCATCGATACGCACAGCCATGCAGACCA
>DAOWGA010000238.1 GCA_030637665.1 Lysobacterales bacterium
ACGTATTGCAGGTCATCATTGCTCCAGGTGATGGGATTGATTCCAAATGATACGTCCATATTGTTCTTGTTCCTGCAGGATTATGCGGGCTAACGCGCTCCCTGTTTCTCCTGGTACCCGGCCGAAGCCTCGTTTACGTCCCGGTTTTCAGAAACCTGCGCGACCGGGACATCCCACCAGGTTCCCCCGGCTTCGGTTGAAGCAATCGGGTCGGTGTCGATCACCACAACACTGGTCCGGTCGCATTTCCGGGCGCGTTCCAGCGCATCTCCCAGACCAGACAGGCCATCAACTTTCTCCGCATGGGCGCCGAGTGAAGCTGCGTGTTGCGCAAAATCAATGGAGGGCACACGGTCGGCTTCGGTGTAACTGGAATCCCACAGATTGTTGTACCCCTTGCCGCCAAGCGAGGTCTGAAGCCGGTTAATACAAGCAAAACCATGGTTATCCAGTACGACGATGATCAGTTTTTGATTCAGTGCCACGGAGGTAGCAATTTCCGAATTGAGCATCAGGTAACTGCCGTCACCGACCATCACGACCACATCCCGGCGGGGATTGGCCATTTTTACGCCGATACCGCCGGCTATTTCATAGCCCATGCAGGAATAACCATATTCAACGTGATAGCTCTTCGCGTCGCTTGCTCGCCAGAGCTTATGCAACTCGCCCGGTAAGCCGCCAGCCGCACATACGACCGTGCTGTTTTCCAGGAAGTGTTGATTGACGATGCCGATCACTTCGGAATCGGCAGGCAGCTTATTTCCCGAAGGCGCACAAACCGCCGCCGCGGCCTTTTCCCATTCGTTTTTAAGCTGCTTCACCTGCGACATCCAGGATGCATCAACAGTCCGTCCGGTCAGCAAGGGCTTCAGTTCCTGCAAACTTCGGCAGGCGTCGCCGCGAATCGGTACCGCAGATCGTTTACCCAGATCATGCCGGGCGATATTGATGCTGAGTATCTGGCAATCCGGCCGGCCCAGCAGCAAACCGGAACCGCTGATGAAATCCTGCAAACGTGTGCCAATGGCGATGATCAGGTCGGAATCCAGCGCCAGGCGATTGGCTGCACTCGTCCCGGTGACACCGATTGAGCCAACGTTGCACTCGTGATTCCATGGTAAAGAACCCTTGCCTGCCTGGGTTTCGGCAACCGGAATGCCGTGTCTCGCTGCAAAATCGGCCAATTCAGCAGCAGCCCCTGAATAGTGCACGCCACCACCGGAAACTATGAGCGGCCGGCTGGCGTTCCTGATGAACTCGGCCGCTTCCTTCATTTGCTTCTGATCAGCCCCCTGACGGACTTGTTTATGAATTCGGGCTGCAAAAAACGCCTCGGGGAAATCGTAGGCCTCGGCCTGCACATCCTGGGGTAGCGCCAGGGTCACCGGGCCACATTCTTCCGGGTCTGTCAGGACTGACATGGCATGCGGCAGTGACTGAAGCAGTTGTTCAGGGCGGGTAATTCGATCCCAATAGCGTGATACCGGGCGGAAACAGTCATTCGCGGTAATGGTCGGGTCAGAAAAATCTTCCAACTGTTGTAGTACCGGATCAGGCAGCCGGTTGGCGAAAGTGTCACCCGGCAACAGCAACACCGGCAGACGGTTGACGTGCGCCAGCGCAGCCGCCGTCACCATATTTGTGGCGCCGGGCCCTATTGAGGTAGTGCCAGCCATCATGCGCAGCCTGCGCTTAGCCTTGGCGTAGGCGACAGCGGCATGCACCATTGACTGCTCGTTGTGCGCTCGGAATACCGGTAACTGGTCGCCGGCATATTACAGCGCTTCTCCAAGGCCTGTTACATTGCCATATCCGAATAACGCAAACACCCCTTTGAACAGGGGATAGGAATTACTACCGTTTTCACCGAACTGAGCAACCAGATAGCGAACCAGCGCCTGGGCCATGGTGAGTCTGACTTTCTCTGCCACAATGATTCCCGTCGTTTCACCCTTGAATGCTACGCGAGCGCGGAGTGTTTATTTTCCTGAACCACGCCTTTTTCTGCTTTACGCCACAATTCAATCATACGTTGATACTTGCCGGCGATTTGAACAATGACATCCATATCATTCATTTCACCGCTGAACCACTGCCTGGCCGCCTCTCCGAATATGCTACGCCCGATGGCGAATCCTTTGCACACCGGGAAAGGCGCCGCGACCCGGAAGCTTTCCTTCAGTTGATCTTCCGATGCGTCCAGGCCCAGCAATAATACGCCGTGGCACATCGGGTCGTACTGTTCGATGACAGCACTGATGTTCTGCCAGGCGGTATTCGTCTGGGATTCCAGTTTCCACCAGGCAGGGTAAACGCCCAGGTTGTAAAACCGCCTCAGAATATTAGCGACTGTTTCATCGTCACAGGCCTGGCCAACGGATGTCGCGACCACTTCGAGCAGTAATTCACGATCCAGTGAAATGCAATCAGTATGCAGTTCAGACACGCGTTGTTCCTGCTGCAGACGTAAATCAATGTCGTCATCAGGATGGTAAAACACCAGGCATTTCACTACCTGCAATGCAGGCCAGCTGAGTAAGTGAAGCCCGATATTGTTAAGCGGCTCAAACTCTACCGGTCGTGATCCCGGAACCTCGACCGGGCTGCCAATCCACCATTTGTCCTGGTGCATGCGAGCCAACACGGACGCACCATAACGCTCATCGACCATAATGCCCAGGTTCGTTCCCTCGGCTTGCGCTGCGTCCACTCGCAATACAGCGTCACACATCAGGGATTTAAATTGGGCGATCTGCCCGGCAGCCAATTCTGTCGAAACGACCAACTCTTCCAACTGGCGGCGATGATCAAAGGCCAGGACGTACAGGTGATCCGGTGTCGGCCGGCGGGTGCTGGAACGGTGCAGCAACCCGATGCGTTCATCCTTATCAGGACGAGGCACCGAATCTGCCCGTTCGAGATAATCTTCGAGTTCCGGTTTTGTCGGCATGGCCGGCGTACAGCCGTGCCGGGAAACCACTAGGGCCCCGCTGGCATTACCGTAGCTGGCGCACGTTTCCCAGCTTTCGCCGTTCAGCCAGGCGTGCAGGAACCCGCTCAAAAAGGCGTCGCCTGCACCCACTACATTCAACACTTCGACCTGGACACCCTGCACCGAGATACCCTCATCCAGGCTGGCGGGTATATCGTCCTCGAACACAGAACAGCCCAGGGGTCCGCGTTTTAGAACAATCACTGCCCTGGATTTCGCACGAATATTGCGCAGGGAAGCAAGCGTATCCACGTCTCCCCCGGCAATATGAATCTCCTCCTCCGTGCCGACCAGCATATCGCAGTCACAGACCAGGCTCTGGATTCGCTCGGTCACTGCGTCCGATGCAATGAACCGTTCTTCACCGCCACCAGGGGCCGTCAAACCCCAGAGAACCGGCCGGTAATCAATGTCCAGAATGACCCGGGTTTCATTATTCCGCGCGTAACGAACCGCCTGTTGCACTGCCGCATAACTCAGTGTTGTGGATAGATGCGTACCGGTAATGGCAAGAGCACGTGCTGAAGAAATAAATTCCTCGTCAAAATCTGACGTTTCAATGCCCATATCGGCACAGTTCTCGCGAAAAAATATGTGCGGAAACGAGTCCCGATCACTGATGCCGAGCAGGACCAGGGCGGTCAATCGGGCCGGGTCTGTCACGACATGGCTGACATCAACACCCTCACTCTCCAGCGCTTCGCGTACAAAGCGCCCCATGTGCTCGTTCCCAACCCGGGTGAGCATGGATGAT
>DAOWGA010000279.1 GCA_030637665.1 Lysobacterales bacterium
CTACTTTACCTATTCAAAAGGCTACAAGAGCGGTGCTTTCCAGTCACAGACGCCCTTCCCGGACCAGGCCGTGGTGCCGCTGGAGCCGGAGAGTGTGACCAATTACGAAGTCGGTCTCAAGAGCGAGTGGCTGAAAAACCGCCTGCGTATCAACGCCAGCGTGTTCCATATGGATTACACGGACCTGCAGGGATTTCAGTTGATTGGATCTCTTTTGGTGGGCGGCAATGCCGAAGCCACATCCCAGGGAATCGAATTGGATGCGATGGCTCTGCTGTCTGAAAACTGGATATTGGGTTTCACCTATGGTTACCTGGACGCGGAATACGATACCTATCTTCTTGGGAACAACGACTGGTCCGGCAACAGGCTGCCCAGGTCGTCCGAACACAGCGGGAGCATCAATACGACCTATACCGCGAATCTTTCCGGCGGTTCCGCCATGGACTTCAGCGCAGTCTATTCAGCCAAGAGTGATTTCTACTTCCGTCCCGATAACGCCCCCGGATCACTGGAAGGCGGCTTCGGTCTGCTCGATGCCAGTGTGACCTGGCGTAGCGCGGGAGACAGGTGGAATGTTTCGCTGTGGGGCAGAAACCTGACGGATGAGGAATTCCGCACGCACTCGATCCTCAGTAATGCTGCCGGTACGGTTGATTTGTGGAATCTCCCACGAACCTATGGCGCGACCTTGACCTACAACTTCTGATTTCGGTCCGGGTTCGCACCCTGACCGCAAAAGCAGGGCAATGGCGCAAGCCTTGCCCTGCTTTTCTTTAGAGACGCCATGACAGGACAGAAACAGCTTGACGCCATTATCATCGGTGCCGGTATGGGTGGTATGTGCGCTGCTGCACGCCTGGTGGCAGCCGGGCGCAAGGTGATTGTGCTTGAAAAATCCCCCCACCTGGGCGGGCGCTGTTCACATCGCAAGCGGGATGGTTTTACTGTTACCACGGGGGCGATCATGATCCCGATGGGTGAAAACAGCGCGATACGCCAGGCCTTTGATGCGGTTGGGGCACACATGGACATCGTGGAGACCACCGGACGTATGTGTTATCGCCTGGCGCACGGTGACTATGTCCTCCCGAAAACTGGCGGCGGCCTGCTGAGCATGATCGAATTTGCGCTCGAAGGCGACGCGAACGGCGCTGCCGAACTGTTCCAGCATTTCCGCGACGCCCTGGGCGAGGCGGCGCCTGAAGAGCACGAAACATTTCTGGCCTGGCTGGGGCGGCACACGAAAAATGAAGCAGTAAAGAACTTGTTACAGGGTTTCTGTGCTGCCTTGATGGGGACGAACCTGCACGAAATTCCGGCGGCTGAGTTCTTCCGGTTTCTCAGCTACAGCAGCCATGGAAGCCGCTTCGGTCTGGCGGCCCGGGGAAACGGGAGCCTGATGGAAGCGCTGGCGGAGGCCATCGTGGAACGGGGTGCTGAAATCCGGCGGAAAACGGCCTGCAAGCGAATCCTGCTTGAAGGCGACAGGGCCGTGGGTGTGGAAATTTCTTACGGCATGGGCCAGTCGGAGGTTCTGCATGCTGACCATGTGTTATCCAATGCCGGCCCCCGCAGGACAATCTCGCTGACCGGCAACGACAGCCTGTTTGCTGGATCGTACCGGGAGCGCCTGGAAGCAACGCCTTACGAGGCGCCTATCATTCACTATTCCTTCGTTTGCGATGAGCCGTTGATCGATGGCTTCGATGGCAGCCTGGTATTTGGCAATACGCGCAACCTGATTTACCTGGAAATTCCGTCCATCATTTCGCCTGGCCTGGCGCCGCCGGGTAAGTATCTGCACACGGCTTACGGTGCGCCGAGCGATGCGGCACACTCGGACCTGAAAGAAGAGGCACACAATACCCTGCAGGAATTGGAAGAAAATTTCCCGGGCGTGACCGACAAGGCGCGGTTTCTAGTCAAAGCCCGCCATAGTGGGCAAAGCCCCGGCATGCACCGCTGGCCCGGGTTCATGATGCCGGTGGAGACACCCGTGAAGAATCTGTTTAACGTGGGCGACGGAGCCACGTCACCGGGAACCATCGGCACCGAAGGCGCAGCGTCTTCAGCGAAGGCAGTGGTCAAGATAATTGCTGAGAGGTCATCCTCTCCCGTTCATTGTTCAGCCAAACAGTAGTCTGTGGACAACTCACCGGTGCTGTCCAGGTAGGTCGGCAG
>DAOWGA010000057.1 GCA_030637665.1 Lysobacterales bacterium
CAAGGTAGATGCAAAATACGATGCCATGATTGATGACATCAAGGACTGTGTCGAACGAGGGCAGCCGGTGTTGGTAGGAACGACATCCATCGAAACATCAGAATTACTTTCTGACAAGCTGAAAAAAGACCAGGTCAGGCACGAAGTGCTAAATGCCAAGCAGCACGAGCGTGAAGCAATCATTGTTGCCCAGGCCGGGCGGACGGCAGCTGTGACCATCGCAACCAACATGGCGGGCAGGGGTACGGATATCGTGCTGGGAGGCAACCTGGCTGCTGAACTGGTCGAAATGGGTGAAGATGCCGATGACAGCCAAAAGGAACAACTGCGCACCGACTGGCAGAAACGGCATGAACAGGTAGTCGAAGCGGGTGGATTGCATATCATTGGTACGGAACGCCATGAATCCCGTCGCATCGATAACCAGTTGCGCGGCCGTTCCGGCCGGCAGGGTGATCCAGGTTCCTCGAGGTTTTATATTTCACTGGAAGATAACCTGATGCGGATTTTTGCTTCTGACCGCATGTCTTCCATGATGCAGCGCTTCGGCATGAAAGAGGATGAGGCGATCGAGGCCGGTATGCTGAACAGGGCCATCGAAAACGCCCAGCGCAAGGTCGAGGCGCACAACTTCGATGTACGCAAGCACCTGCTGGACTACGATGACGTGGCCAATGACCAGCGCCGGGTTGTGTACACGCAGCGCAACGAATTGATGGAAGCCAAGGAAATTGGGGATACCGTGCTGGAAATGCGTGAAGACGTGTTCAATGACGTCATCGACCGGTTTATTGCGCCAGGCAGTATCGACGAGCAATGGGAAATTCCCGGCCTGGAGAATGCCCTGGAGGGTGAATTCGGCATCCATTTACCGATCAACCAGTGGTTGTCGGAAGACGAGCAAATCCATGAGGAAGTGTTGAGGACTCGAATTCTCGATGCGGTTGACGAGCACTTCAAAGCCAAGGAAGAACTGACAGGTGTGGAGGTCATGAGGCATTTTGAAAAAGCCTTGATGCTGAACGTACTCGACCAGCAGTGGAAAGACCACCTGGCCAGCATGGATTACCTGCGCCAGGGCATCGGGCTGCGTGGCTATGCGCAGAAACAGCCGATGCAGGAATACAAGCGTGAATCCTACGAGATGTTCACCGAGTTGCTGGCCAACATCAAGCAGGAGGTGATCAGGATACTCGCGCGAGTGCAGGTTAAGGCCGAAGAGGATGTCGAGGCCGTGGATGCTCAACGACGCAAAGAAGCGCCGATGCAGTTCCGGCATGATGAGGCTGGCATGGCCGGCGCGCCTGAAGCTGATCCGGCTCCACCGCCCGGCAGTGAGCCCTATGTCCGGGAAGGGCGCAAAGTGGGCCGCAATGAGCCATGTCCATGTGGCTCAGGCAACAAGTACAAACACTGCCACGGAAAATTGAACTAAGATTTTTCAGCCAGGGCTGTGTATTGCTGGTAAAGCTGGTCAACCCTGGTTTGTAGCTGTTCGAGGCTTCCACTGTTTTCGATGATATCGTCAGCCAGGGCTAATCGATCCTGGCGGCTGGATTGTGCATTCAATATCGCCAGGGCCTGTTCCCTGCTGATTTCATCCCTTGCCATGACACGATTGATCTGAATTTTCTCTTCCACATCCACTACCAAGACTCGGTTAATCCAGGGAAAAAGGTCAGATTCGACCAGCAGGGGAATGACCAGAATGCACCAGGGTTCGTCCAGCAGCGCGACCTGACGAGAGGCTTCCGCAGCGATTGCAGGGTGCAGAATATTTTCGAGTCGCGTTTTCAACTCTGGATTTGAGAAAATGGCATCCCGCATTTTTCGTCGATCGAGGCGCCCCTCAGCGTTGAGAAAATCCCGCCCGAATTCAACGCTAACCTGATCCAGGGCGGGTTGGCCG
The DNA here is from genome assembly GCA_030637665.1 of Lysobacterales bacterium. GTDB lineage: Bacteria > Pseudomonadota > Gammaproteobacteria > Xanthomonadales > SZUA-36 > JAJRRA01. The sequence goes on from DAOWGA010000057.1 coordinate 1,910, forward strand.
GGCTCTACGATTTGATGCGCAATCAGGTCGGTATCAATAACCGGCACGCCAAGTTTGGCGAACAGGTCTGAAACGGCTGTCTTACCCGAGGCTATACCACCGGTGAGAACGACGACGAAGATGTCTTTCTGGATCAAAATACGGGAGAAGTCCGGCCAGGTCTTCAGCCGAAACCGCCTGAATGGGCGTAAAAGTTCATGATCCACTCACCCCAAATCAGGGCGATCCAACCTGCTGCGGCAATGAATGGCCCGAAGGGCATGGGCTTGTCACGCTTCAATTTTCCGGTCCCCATCAGGGTCAGGCCAACCACGGCGCCAACCACGGATGAGAGTAGAATAATGAGAGGCAGCACCTGCCAACCCATCCACGCTCCCAGGGCGGCCAGCAATTTGAAGTCTCCGTAACCCATGCCTCCCTTGCCGGTCAGCAGGCGGAACAGGTGATAGATTGACCACAGCACCAGGTAGCCCGCAATTGCGCCGATCACACTGGAAGCCAGGTCCGTGTGCACAGACCAGAAGCTGATCAGGATGCCGGCCCACATCAA
>DAOWGA010000259.1 GCA_030637665.1 Lysobacterales bacterium
CGCCTGCTGAAAGACATCGAGGTTTTCTTTCCGGTCGTAGCCGTGGCCTTCATTCAGGGCCTTGATATACCACACAGGCTGGCCCCGTTCACGCAGAGCCTTGACGATTTGTTCTGACTCACTGACCGGCACCCGCGGGTCATTCTGTCCTTGTACCACCAGCAGGGGGATTCCGATGCGGTCAACATGGTTTAGCGGGCTGATGCTTTCCAGGAAAGCGCGCATTTCCGGATCGCGTTCGTCACCATACTCGCGCCGCCGCAGATCACGGCGATATTCTTCGGTGTTTTCCAGGAAGCTGACGAAGTTGCTGATACCGACGACGTCCACCCCCGCCCGTAACCTGTCGCTGTAGTGAACCGCCGAGGCCATCACGATGTAGCCTCCGTAGCTGCCACCGTAAATAGCCACGCGGCTTTCATCCAGGTCCGGCTGACTCGCTATCCAGTCGAGCAGGGCGCCGATGTCTTTCACTGCGTCTTCACGCCCGTAACCATTATCCAGTGATACGTATTCACTGTCATAACCGGTGGAGCCCCGGATATTCGGAGCAATAACCGCCGCCCCGAGTTCGGCGATCCACATCTGAAATGTACTACTGAACGAGGGCCGGTACTGGCCCTCCGGCCCGCCATGAACGTGGATGATGACAGGATGGGGCCCGTCTCCGCGAGGCCGGTACACGAAGGCCGGAATTTTCCGTGGCTCTTCGCCCTTGAGGTCAAAAGAAGGGTAGTGCACCAACTCTGGTTCGACGAACGTCTTCGTCTCGAGTCCGCCGACCTCGCTGTAGGTCCAGCGCTGGAGTGCCCTGGCAGTCTGTGGCGAGCGGCCGAGGCTCATCACGAATACATCACTCGGCGTTTGCGCGGTACTCATGGTCATCGCAATGCGCTTGTTGTCCGGGTGAAATTTCAGCTGATAAATCAAGCCTGTGGGCATGTTCCTAATCAAGGAAAAGGTGCGCTTTCGTGTGTTCAACAGATACAGGCGGCTGATGCCTCCTTCGTTGGTAGCGAAGGCGCCGCGTTTGCCGTCAGCGCTGAGGGCAAATTTTGATACATCCCAGGGGATGTTTTGAGAGATAAATTCAGTTTCACTGCCGGGGTCGATTGATCGCCATGCCAGTTCGGCGGCCCGGCCGCGCGCATTGCTGATGAAATAAAATCCCTTGCCGCGCGGGTCGAATTGAATGGCGCGGTTGGCTGAAGGATTTTCAGCATTTCCGGCAAGCAGGCGCATTTCGCGGCTTTCAAGATCCAGCAGATGGATACGGGAGTCCGTGACCTTGAAGTATTGCTGAGCCAGTAGATATTTTCCATCCTCGCTGAAATCAACCGGCCCCCACCAGTCTCCAACACCTGCCTCGACCAGTAACTCGGCACTTTCGGGGTGGTCCGGGTCCATGATCCAGATGTCGTTGCTGCGGCCATTACGGCGTGTCGACTGGTAAGCCAGCCGTTTGCCGTCACTGCTCCATTGAATAAGCCGGTTGCGCGACTGGCCGTCGGTCAGCATGGTCGTGGAGGCGGTTGCGGGATCGAACAGAAAAATCTGGTCGAATTCAGCGCCGCCCCGGTCCATTGTGAAGGCCAGTTCGCGGCCCTTGTTGCGGCGTTCGACCTGGCCCAGGGGCTCCTTGAACCAGGTCAGTTGATTTCGGGCCCCGCCCGGTCCATGCAACTGGTGGATCTGGCTGACTTCCCCGAAACGGGTCCGGACATAAAGACTCTGGCCGTCCTCTGCCCAATCCAGAAAACTCGCGGACCGCGTATTCTGGTACTGATTGAGCCGTGTCACCAACTCAGCAGGAATCTCCGGCACATCCTGCAGGATCAGCTGACCATTGTTGGCGGTCCGCTCCGTGGCATCGGCGAGGGCTGGCTCCAACGCGGCCAGCATAATCATCAGCACGCATGAGATTACACGCCCTGGTGACAGTCCGGGGCACAGCAGCGCCTGTTTGGTCTTACTCAGCTGTCTGGCGCCATAGCAAGATCGTGGTAAAGCAGGTGACACGATGTGATTTCATAGACGGTGTCCGAAGCAAAGATAAAAATTGGTCTGCCCTAAATGGTCTGCCTGAATATAGCCCATTCGGACAGCATGATAGTGCAAAATGCCCTGTCACTTTCATCAGACCGGCATCTCCCCACAATATTTTCGAAAAATTTAGCATTTATACTACCTTCTGCAACAAATAGTGCCTTCACAGCGATCCGGCTATACTGTGTTGCGATACATTTCAAAGGAATCCCCCTGGTCCAATGAGCAAGGCCCTACACATCGTGATACTCGCTGCCGGCGAGGGCACGCGCATGAAATCCAGCCTGCCGAAAGTACTGCAAACGGTGGGTGGGCGACCCATGCTGTTGCATTTGCTGGATTCGGCTGATGCGCTGGATCCGGAACAGGTTCACGTGGTGATCGGCAGCGGCGCGGACCGGGTCAGGGAAGCCTGTAGTGAATATAAGGTTAACTGGGTTATCCAGTCCCAGAGACAGGGTACGGGACATGCCGTGAAACAGGCGATGCCCGCCATTCCCGACGACGCTCGCGTATTGGTGCTGCTGGGTGACCATCCATTGATTCCTGTATCCGTTCTGTCCGAAATGACCGGGCAGGACACGGCCCCGCTTTCAGTGTTGACCATTGAACTGGATAAACCGCGGGGTTACGGGCGCATCGAGCGCGACCGCACCGGGCGCATCAGTGGCGTGGTCGAGGATCGCGACGCCACGCCGGCGCAGTGGAAGATCAGGGAAGTGAACACCGGCATTATACTGGCCGATGCTGTTCATTTGCGGCGTTGGCTGGACAAGCTGGGTTGCGACAACATCAAAAATGAGTATTACCTGACAGATATTTTCGCAATGGCGCACAGCGAAAAGAGGGAAATACATGGCGTACTGGCGCCTGATCCCAGGGATTTGCAAGGCGTCAATGACCACCGCCAGCTTGCTGCACTGGAACAGCGTTTCCGTCATCACGCCGCCCAGCAACTGATGGATCAGGGGGTTCATATCATTGATCCTGAGCGGGTGGATATCCGCGGGCCGGTCACGGCCGGCAGAGATGTATGCGTGGATATCAACGTGGTTCTGGAGGGGAGAAATCAGTTGGGCGACGGGGTTTTCATCGGCCCTGGAGCTGTATTGAAGAACTGTGACCTGGCGGCCGGAACCCGCGTTCATCCTCATAGCGTACTCGAGGGCGTAAGCACGACCGGGCCTTGTGATATCGGGCCATTTGCGCGCCTGCGTCCCGGCACGGTACTGGCGGCCGGAACACGCGTCGGAAACTTCGTGGAGGTCAAGAATGCCCGCCTGGGTGAAGGCAGCAAGGCCAGCCACCTCAGCTACATTGGAGATACGATCATCGGGACCGGCGTTAACATCGGCGCCGGTACCATTACCTGCAATTACGACGGCGCCAGCAAGCACCAGACCATTATCGAAGACGATGTATTTGTCGGTTCAAATACCCAGCTGGTGGCGCCGGTGACCGTTGGCAAGGGTGCTACCATCGGCGCCGGCTCCACCATCACGAAAGACGTACCCGGCGATACCCTGACGGTCAGCCGGGCGCGGCAGACTTCGATCAAGGGCTGGCAGCGGCCGCGTAAAAAGGAGGTCTGAAAAGCATGTGCGGAATAGTAGCAGCCACCACTCTGCGTGATGTCAGCGAGATACTGATCTCCGGCCTGCGTGCACTCGAATACCGGGGATATGATTCGGCGGGAATTTCAGTTCAACGCAACGGGGCGCTCAGCCGTTTGCGGATCAAGGGCAAGGTAAAGGACCTGCAGGCCCTGCTCGACGAAACACCGCTGCCGGGTTTCTGCGGCATTGCGCACACGCGCTGGGCCACACACGGTGTGCCGAATACGAGTAATGCGCATCCGCATACGTCAAAAAACGAAATTGACCTGGTACATAACGGCATCATCGAGAATCACGACGAGTTACGCGCGGAACTGCAGGCGGCCGGCTACGAGTTCAGTTCGGAGACCGATTCCGAGGTGGTGGTCCACCTGGTCCATTCTCTTGTTTCCCAGGGCAATGATCTGTTCAGTGCCCTCCGCCTGGCGGTCAAACGTTTGCGGGGGGCATACGCCATCGCGGCAGTCAGTTCCCGCGAGCCCGGGGTGATTGCAGGCGCGCGCGCCGGCAGCCCGATGGTGCTCGGAATTGGTTTCCACGAACATTTCCTCGCATCCGACATCTATCCACTGCTGTCGGTCACCAACCGCTTTGTTTACCTCGAAGAGGGTGACATCGTGCGCCTGGATACCAATGGTTACGAGATCCGTGACCGCGAGGACCAAGCGGTAAACCGGGAAGTGAAGGAAGCTGACGTGAGTGCCGACGCAGTGCAGCGCGGCCAGTATCGCCACTACATGCAGAAGGAGATTTTCGAGCAGCCGGTTGCGGTGGCGGACACCCTGGAAGGCCGGATCAGTTCCGATCGTGTTCTACCGAATATATTCGGTGTGGGCGCTGAAGAGACTTTGAAGCGGGTTCGCCAGGTTCACATCGTGGCCTGTGGTACCAGCTTTCATGCCGGCCTGGTGGCGCGTTATCAGCTGGAGCAACTGGCGGGCATTCCCTGCATGGTGGAGGTCGCCAGCGAATATCGTTACCGCAATCCGGTCGTGCCGGATAATGCCCTGTTCGTTGTGATTTCCCAGTCCGGCGAAACAGCGGACACCCTTGCAGCGCTGCGCCATGCCAAAAAATCAGGTTATCTGGCCACGCTGGCCATTTGCAACGTTCCTGAGAGTTCCATCGTGCGCGAAACCGACCTGATTCTGATGACCCGGGCGGGCCCCGAAATCGCCGTTGCTTCCACCAAGGCTTTCACAACACAACTGGTGGCGCTACAGCTGCTGGTGCTGAGCCTGGCGCAACTGGGCGACCGGGTAAAAGCCGCGAAACTGGCTCAGTGGGTAAGGGAGCTCAGCAGCCTGCCGGAGATGATCAGGCGTGCGCTGGAACTGGATGGGCGAGTCGAGATGCTGGCGGCGCGGTTTGCTGAAAAACATCATGCATTGTTCCTTGGCCGCGGCAGCCACTATCCCATCGCAATGGAAGGAGCCCTGAAACTCAAGGAAATTTCCTATATTCACGCTGAGGCCTACCCTGCCGGCGAGCTCAAACACGGGCCCCTGGCACTGGTGGATTACGACATGCCGGTCGTGGCGGTCGCTCCAAACAACCGCTTGCTGAAAAAACTCATCAGTAACATTGAGGAAGTTCGTGCCCGCGGCGGAGAAATGTACGTGATCGCGGATGCAGAAGCTGTGGCCAGCCTCAAGGAGCGCCATGGTGAGATTATCGAGTTGAACACCGGCGGAGATTTGCTGGCCCCGGTCGTATTGACCATTCCGCTGCAGTTACTGGCTTATCACGTGGCCGTTCTGCGCGGGACGGACGTTGATCAGCCGCGCAACCTGGCCAAGTCAGTGACAGTGGAGTAGAAGCAGCGGGGAGCGGAAAACTGGCGATAATCGTCCGTTTTCAGTAAGCTGACTGGCCCGGCTCCGGATATCCAGAATGCGCAGAAGACACCACACAGAAGACGAAGCTGAAATCAACATCACGCCGATGCTGGACATCGTGTTCATCATGCTCATCTTTTTCATCGTGACCACGTCATTCGTCAAGGAAACGGGGCTCGAAGTCTCACGTCCATCCAATGCGCCCCCCAAGGAAATCAAGCAGGACAAGGGGCCGATCGTTGTCAAAATCAGCGCCGCCAGCCTGATCAGCGTGAAAGGCCGCATCCTCGAGCCCGGGGCAGTGCAAGCCAACCTGGAACGCGAAAAAGCCGAGAAACCGACCTCGCCCCTGATCGTGGCAGCTCATCCGGAAGCAGAGACCGAGGCGCTGGTGACCATTCTCGACGCCGCCAAGGCGGTCGGAATCGAGGCGGTCAGCGTGGCCACGACCGCGCAGTGATTTCCCGGGCTGCTCATGCCATCCATTTTGAAATTTCAGCTTCCACCGGTAGTTTCGGCGGAAGTTGCAGGTAAAAACCGTCTTCTTCCAGGCACTTCAGGACTTTTTTTACATCCACACGCGCCAGTTTACTGACCGGAGTCAGATCAAGGGTCATCACCAAACCCGGATCACCAAACGCTGTCCGCAGTTCCTCCGGCAAATCCTCGAAATCCATTTCTGAAACCAGGTAAAGATAAGCCTCGCTTTTACGGTCAGATCTGAAAATTCGGCAATTCATCATTTATCCAGATTGTCGGCGTTTGTTTATCCTGCCAGTATATCGAATCGGGGCCACAAATTTGATCAATGTGGGCTATGATTAAATTGATAGAAATGCAAATTTCATGTTGGTTTTGTGACCGATTTTCGATACAAAGCGTTCATTAGCTACAGCCACCAGGATCAG
>DAOWGA010000029.1 GCA_030637665.1 Lysobacterales bacterium
GGCGCGCCCGTGTGGTTCCAGCTGTACCCCACCTCGAATTTTTCGGTGGGCGAGAAGATGGTGAAACGGGCCGAGAAAGCCGGTGCGCCGGTGGTAGTTTTGACGGTTGACCTGAACTCGGACAGCAAGCGGGTCGCCCTGTCGCGCTGCATCCAGCTGGATGAGCGCGACTGTTCTGCCTGCCATGATCCGGACCGTGAGGATTCCTGGCTGGATCGCAAGCCCATGTACCAGGATACCGGCGCAACCAATGCGGAATTTCCTACGCCGGGCATGACCTGGGACTATATTGCGCGCCTGAAAGACATTTGCAGCATGAAAGTGGTGATCAAAGGCGTGGTCACGGCAGAAGACGCCGAAAGCGCGCTTAAGCACGGCGCCGATGCCCTGATTGTCTCCAACCACGGCGGCCGGGCCGAAGCCAGTGGCTGGGGCAGCCTGGACAGCCTGCCCGAAGTGCTCGGGGCCGTGGATGGCGAAATCCCGGTCATGATCGACAGCGGTTTCCGGCGCGGCACCGACATCTTCAAGGCCCTGGCGCTGGGTGCGGACGCGGTGTGTATCGGCAGAGCCTATCTGTGGGGCCTGGCCGCCTTCGGCCAGTCGGGTGTGGAGAAGGTGCTGGATATTCTCAACGCCGAATTGGCCATGGTGATGGGGCAGATGGGAACACCCTCCTTAAAGGACATTGGTCCGCACAGTATCGGGCGGCATTGATTTCTCACTGAACGGCCTGGACGGCGGTAAGCTCCGGCATCGCGGGCATGGCCTGTGGTATACCGCAATAACGAATAGTATCTCTTTAACAAACCCCGGCCATGACAGAATGAATTTAGCGATCTTCTGTGCCGGAAAAGCGGTCTATGCGGCCTTGTCCCACCAGTGGTCACAGCAGGGTTGGCGGTCTATGCTTTCCAGCATCGCATCCACCATCTTTACCTGCACCTCCTCACCGCTCACTGCGTTGATTTGCCGGATGGCTGAGGGGCTGGTGATGTTGAGCTCTGTCAGGTAGCCACCAATGAAATCGGCGCCGGCCAGCATGATGCCGTGTTCACGCAGGAACGGAGCGATAGTGCTGATGATGTAATTTTCCCTGGCGCTGAGCCTGGTGGGCAAGCTCTTTGCGCCCTGGTGAATGTTGGCCAGAAAACTGCCAGGCTGCGGTATCCGGTTGACCATCCCAAGCGGTTCTCCGTTGAGCAGGTAGACCCGCTTGTCACCCTGACTGACTGCCGGCAGGTATTTCTGGGCAAGCAGAAAGCGCAGTTTACCGTCTGAGCCCAGCAGGGCTTGGTCAATCTGCCTGCGGTAGTCGCCGCGTTCATCCCAGCTGATTTTTGCAATGCCGCGTCCGGAACAATCATTCAGCGGCTTCAAAACCACGCTGCGGTGTTCAACAGTGAAGCGATCAAGCTGCTCTGAGTTCATGCTGATCAGGGTGGGCGGTGTGAATTCCGGCCAGCGTAACGGCAGCATCTTTTCGTTAAAGTCCCTCAATGCTTTGACCTCGTTGAATTGAGCGACAGCGGGATCGAGATGATCGAAAATCAGGGTCAACTGGAGGTATTCGGTATCAAAAGGCGGGTCCTTGCGCACCAGGACGGCATCAAAGAGATTCAAATTCCACCAGGTGGGTTTCGCCCGCACCAGAGGCTCGGCGCTGGTGACCCGGGACACCCTGCCCATGGGCTGGTCGTGTTCCAGCGTGAGGTCTTCCTGCTGGAGCCAGTAAACGCCGTGTCCCCGCCGGATCAGTTCCTGCATCAGCAGCAGCGAAGTCTCTGTTTCCAGGTTAAGCGTTTCGAAAGGGTCCATGAGGAACAGAAATTTGGCCGCTGCATGGTGCTTTGCTGGGTATGAGATCATTTTTATCTCCATATTTCTAGAATATTCGAATTATCTATTTAAAAAAAACCTGTTAGCTGCTCACATTGATACACGAGTCTTCGGCGCAGCAGTTCTCGACCAGGAAGGTCATCAGGGCATCCATGTTCAGGAAGTCCGCCTTGCAATAGAGGGTACGGCTGTCCCGTTGCTGCGAAATCAGTCCCGCCTGCACCAGCTTGGCGATGTGGTGTGAAAGCGTCGAAGCCGGTATTTCGAGTTTCTTCCTGATCTCACCGACAGAGCTGCCCTCTCGACCGACCTGGATCAGGCCACGATAGATGGCCAGCCGGGTTGGATTGCCCAAAGCTTCGAGTTGCCTGGCTGCTTTTTCAAGTTTCATGGCTCATTTATACACCCTGCAGCGGGATTTAGCAACTATTATTCTAGAATAATCGAATTATATGCCTGAAACTAACGGAGCGGCCATGGGCCGCTCCGCGGGTTGTGGTCGTCCATTCAACAATTTTTCAAGTTGTGTGAATTTGATACCAGGTTGAGTTGGCGATTTCGAAATCTCTTGCTACCGGCAGATCCTCGAAAGCTTCAGCCATCTTTTCTCTCACTTGCGGATAAACTTCGCGCTCATACTTCTGGAGATCGGATTTATCGTCCCAGAAGCTGATGGCGTAGCCTTCCTTCATTTCCTTGTTGAAAAAGGAAACTTCATCGCGAAATCCATGCTGTTTCTTCAGCAGTGGAATGACTTCGTTTTCGAGTGTCCGGGTCGCAAAATCAAATTTGCCGGGCTTGAATTGCCCTTTTACCAGCCGTGCATACATGATTTGCCTCCTGAATGTTCAAACAAACGGTTGATTTGCCAAATGCCTGCCGATCAATGCTCCCCCAATAATTACCAGCTTTGCAATCGGGGCCTTTGTGCTCACTCAATATGTGTTTCGGCGTGGTTGGATTAAATCGGCAATGTGCCAACAGTGAATGGGTCAATTGACCCGGCTGGCAACTGGGCCGTTGCTGCTGGCGCTTCTTGGTCTGCTCGTTTTACAGGGGCTGTTTGATTCAGCCGTATGGGGAATACGAACCATCTGCCACCGGCTGCACCCCACTCAAACCAGGCCAAGACGCCGGCCAACAGCGACTGCCTCGAGCCGGCTGTGGGCATGTAATTTGTGCAATATGTGTTCGACATGATTGCGCACAGTCGGAACGCTGATACTCAACAGCGTGGCAATCTCGCTGGTCGTATACCCATCGCAAAGGTGCTTCAGAACCTGACTTTCCCTGGGCGTAAGCACTCCACTGCTGTTGCCGCGGCTGGATTTACGCGGCAGCGCAAAAGCCGGTGTGTCCTCAGCGGCGCCGGGCTCTTTCCTGCACATATGGATCAGGGTCTCCCGGTCATGACGGTCAAAGAGCACGAGGGTGCTGATGGTAAACGCTTTCAATTTCCCGTCGGCCGTCCTGAAGTACATCCTGCAGCGGTTTACAGACTTGTGGTGCGATGCCATTTCACGCAAAGGGCAGTGTTCACAGCAATACTGGTTGCCGAAGGCGTCCTGCCCCTGCAGCAGCTTCCAGCATTTCCTTCCCACCGCATTGGAACTGGAATAGCCCAATGCGTTGCTGGCTGCTGTATTCCAGGCAACGATGGTCCCGTTCCGGTCCACCGCGTAGGCCGGTTCACCCGTATCGAAAATTATGCTGTAGTCACCGGAGGCCATTTAAGCCCGAAACCGCGCCCGGATTGGCGCCGTAATAACCGTGATCTTGAAATGGATTGCCTGATCCGGCGGGGCCGGATAACAGGCACTTGCCGCCACTTTCTATTATTCACAACTTGACCGCCATCGCCATGACTCAGGTCAGACCTCGTATTGGGAAGCCCGAAGTGGGGCGTGGAGAATGAGTCACTCAAAGTGCAAGTTCGATTATCACGTCAGGCCCATTAGTATCTTTTATGGTACCATATGAAGATAATCGAGCTCAGAGTTTGCAAGGCTCCAAACGGCAAAGCTCCGTTTGCTGCTTGGTTCAACAAGCTGGAAAGAACCACCAGGGCCAAAGTATCTGCAGCCCTGTTCCAAAAGGAAGAAGGAAATTTCTCAGATTCGAAGTTTGTGGATCAGGGTGTATGGGAAAGGTAATCGAAAATGCCACTTACCATTGAATTCAAAGAAGTATTCAAAGCCAGCATCGAGCGTGACCCGAATTTCGGTCATGAAGTGCTTCGGGGAGCAGTGCAATGCTTGCTGGATAACGATCTTGCTACGGGTCGGGCCCTGCTGCGCAACTACGTGAATGCGACGATTGGATTCAAACAGCTGGCGAAGTCCGTTGGCGGGCAGGAAAAAAGCCTGATGCGTATGCTTTCTGTGAATGGCAATCCACAGGCGAAAAACCTGTTTGCTATCATCGATGCGCTGCAACGCCTCAACGGTTTTCAGCTTGAGGTTCGGGCGGTATAAAAGTCGAGCTGAGCGCCACAGCGCCGGCGGGCGATACCCAGCCACACATACCCGCTGTGAGGTCCAGCGTAACTGGAGCACGGATGAGTACGATTACTTTTCAGTGGATTTATCCAATCCCAGTTCGTTCCATATCCAGCTAAAATCATAGGGTACGCCATCGCTTTGGCTGGCCTTTCGATATTCCTGGTTTTCCAGGTATTTCAGCCATGCGATCACCTTTTTCTTACCGTTTTTCGTTTTGATGCACTGACGGGGTGTCTTGTTATCCAGGGCCGGAATGGGTTCATCGAGTGCTTTACGGTAGTGCTGGTCAAGATAGTCGCTCAAGATGTCGGAAAGTTCATCCGGATCCAGGTCGATCCCTGCCGGATCGCTGCCTGGCGAACTGTCCATGGTCATTTCCTCTTCCGCCAGAAGCTGTTCAGGGGACTGCAGTCGGGTCAGTTGCGGGTTGACCAGGTCGCCCAAAAGATCAATTAATGCTTGTTTGCCTTTTTCGGAACGATTCAGCGAATTGGCCGTCAGCCAGAGGTCGTCGTCTGTCATCCGGAGAAAGCCATGCAAGGTGGTCGGAAATTTCGTCTCATCATCGGCATCCGGCAGCCAGACCCAGCTGAGTTCATCCTCGCTTTCACGCTCCCAGTCTTTGGCTGTATCCAACAATGTACTGATCCTCTTCCCCGAGGAACGCTCAAACGTCATCCTCGTTTCAGCGAGCAGCAAGGGTTCACC
>DAOWGA010000263.1 GCA_030637665.1 Lysobacterales bacterium
ATTGATCACTGGGAGTACACCGTCGGGCCTGTTACACAGGAAGTTCAACAGTGGTTGTCCGGACGGTGAACCCAGGGTAAAACCGGAATGGCAGAATCATCGTCATGAAGCGCTTTCTCATTGTTGCAGCTCTTACTGTCGCCCTGGCGGGCGCCGGAAGCCTGTGGGTCCGGGATCAATACCATCGTTTTCTTGCAACACCGCTGATGCTGCCCGGCGGGGGATACGTACTGCAGATAGAGCCCGGAACTCCGGGCCGGGCAATCATCGGGAAGCTGGCAAATCTGGGTTTCACGCAGGCGAACTGGGAATGGAAATTACTGATGAGGCTGGAACCCCTTGTGATCAGGGCTGGTGAATTCGGCTTGGAGCCCGGACTCAGACCGCGGGAGCTTTTACGGCTTTTGTCCAGTGGCGAGGTAATTCAATACCGCTTGACCCTGGTCGAAGGCTGGACATTTGCACAACTGCTGGAGGCTCTGGAGCAGGACGAGACACTGGAACACACACTGGCGCAGGATAATGGTCATGCCTGGCCGAATGTCATGGACAGTCTGGCAATCGATCACCCTGAAGGCTGGTTTCTGCCGGAGACCTACCAGTTCACCAGGGGAGACACCGATTCCGACATCCTGGCGCGTTCATATGAGGCGATGAAAATTGCGCTGGATGAAGCCTGGAATGCAAGGGATGATGATCTCCCCCTGGACTCGCCATATGAATTGCTGATCCTTGCCTCCATAATTGAAAAAGAGACATCGCTCGAGGCAGAAAGGTCACAAATTGCGGGTGTGTTCATGCGCCGCCTCAAAAAGGGCATGAGGTTGCAGACGGATCCAACGGTGATTTACGGCATGGGCGATTCGTATGACGGAAATATTCGCCGTAAGGATCTTCAGGCTGACACGCCGTACAACACATATACGCGATCCGGCCTGCCTCCGACGCCCATTGCCATGCCGGGCCGGGCCTCTCTGATAGCAGCCGGCAAGCCTGAGGCAGGAGATGCACTTTACTTCGTGGCGGACGGCAATGGTGGACACACGTTTTCGGCGACGCTGGAAGAGCACCAGGCAGCCGTGAAAAAATTGATCGGAAGAGGATGATGCGAGGCAGGTTCATAAGCATTGAAGGCGGAGAAGGCGCGGGCAAGTCCACCATGGTGGAACGGCTGACGACCTGGCTGGAATCCCGCGGCCACCGGGTGATCACAACCCGGGAACCGGGCGGTACCGTACTGGCTGAGAAAATTCGCGCCATCCTGCTCAATGACGATCATGCAGAACTGTGCAGCCAGGCGGAATTACTGCTGATGTTCGCCGCGCGCGCACAGCATCTGGAAGAACTGATCCGGCCCGCCCTGGGACGGGGTGAAACGGTGTTGTGCGACCGCTTCACCGATGCCACCTGGGCTTATCAGGGTGGTGGAAGGCAAATGCCGGCCGCTTTGATCGCCGGGCTGGAAGAAATGGTCCATGGCGACCTGCAACCGGATCTTACGCTGCTGCTGGACCTGCCGGTGGAACTGGGCCTGGAAAGGGCTTCACGGAGAAGTGAGGCCGATCGCTTTGAGCAGGAACCCCTGCGCTTCTTCGAACGCGTCAGGCAGGCCTACCTGGATCGTGCGGCAGCCAAAGCCAGGCGGTTCGCAGTCATCGATGCATCAGGTGATATCGAGCAGGTCTGGGCGCAAATCGAAGCCGTGGTGGAAAGGAGGCTGGGCTGATGAAAATGGCGTGGCTGAAACCGGCCCGCGACGAATTTCGCGAACGCCTGGAGTCCGGCCGTCTGGCGCACGCACTGCTGCTGTCCGGCCCGGCGGGGACCGGCAAGCTGGATCTTGCGCTGGAAATTGCCGCCGGTTTACTGTGCCAGGAGGAAAGCTGGCCGGCTTGTGGCAGTTGCCGTTCCTGCCAGTTGCTGAGCACAGGGGCTCACCCTGATTACCGCAAACTGACTTTTGAGCTCAATGACAAGGGTAATTTGCGCACCGAAATCGTCATCGAGCAAGTCAGAAACCTGATTTCATCCCTGCAGCTCACCACCACCATCAGTCCGCGAAAAATCGCCCTTCTGCATCCTGCCGAGGCCATGAATCGGAATGCGGCAAACGCCTTGCTGAAAACCCTGGAGGAACCGCCGGGCGACACCGTGATGATCCTGGTTTCTGATGACCCCAGCCGGCTTCCCGTTACGATCAGGAGTCGCTGCCAGAATCTGCACGTCAGGCTGCCGGAGACCAGGGTAGCCCTGGAATGGTTGATGGAGAACGGGGCTTCTGACCCGCTCGAAGCCGAATCCGCATTACAAGCCGCCGCTCGTAGCCCCCTGCGGGCGCGCGCCATGCTGGAGGATGGCAGCACGGCACACTACAGTCTGGTGAGCTCCACTCTTGATGACATGCTCAAGGGCCATTGTGCCTCCGGCCAGGCGGTGGCTGCCCTGGCCGATTTGGACCCGAGGCAACTGTGGACATGGCTTTCATTGTGTTCAGCAGAGAAAATTCGCCGGAATATTGACGCAAAAAAAACCGCAAAACTGCTTTCGCAACTGCAGGCCGCGGCAGACAGAAATCGTTACCTGCTTGCTACCCAGGTGCGCAAAGACTTACTTCTGCAGGATTGGCTGATACAATGGGCGCAACTCAAAGCGTAGGAAGGAACCATGGCGCAACAGGGAATACTCTCTCTGTCCATCAAGGACAAGCAGGCACTTTACAAATCCTATATGCCATTCGTGTCAGGCGGAGGCCTGTTCGTTCCCAGCGCAAAGCATTTCAGCCTGGGTGATGAAGTTTTCCTGTTATTGACCGTTATGGAATTCGAAGAACGCCTGCCCATTCCCGGGAGAGTCATCTGGATTACGCCCCAGGGCGCCGCCGGCAACCGTAAAGCAGGCATCGGCGTCCAGTTCGCAGACACGCAGGATGGCGCTCACGCCCGCACCGTTATCGAATCCCACCTGGCCACCATGCTCAAGAGCAACAAAAGCACCCACACCATGTGACGGTCTGACGGTTCAGATTGCTTTTTCGAGTATTTGCACAAATTCAGAAAGATCTGATTCGTCCTGGTAAAAGTGGGGCGAAAGGCGGATGGAATCTCCGCGAACTGCAGTGGTGATGCCTGATTCGGCCAGTTGGCTGTGCAGGCGCCCGGATGAAATGGTGTCGTGGCTGAAGCTGACGATGCCTGAACGCCTCTTTTCTGTTGTCCGGCTACTGATGCTTATGCCCGGTAATCGCTCCAGTTCATTGATCAGGAATTCGCTGTTGTGCAGGACCTGTGAAGCGACCTGTTCCATTCCCGCGGACAATAATAGCTCCACGGATGCATGCAAAGCCGCCTGTCCCAGCGTGTTGGGGCTGCCGGCTTCAAAACGCTTTGCCGTCGATGAGGGCTGCCGGTTTTGTGCATGAAAATTCCAGGGATTGTCGTACATGTGCCACCCCTGTTGCAGCAGCCGCAGTTGTGGCCTGGCGCTTTCGCGGCAGAAGAAAACCGCGATTCCTTCCGGACCGAGCAGCCATTTGTGTGCGTCAGCCGCAAGAAAGTCAATATGGCAAGCCTCGACATTCATACTTAAAGCGCCAAGTTGCTGGATCGCATCCACGAAAAACAGCACGCCTGCCGATCGACAGGCCTGCCCCAGCCGCGCCAGGTCCAGCCGGAATCCGTCGTTCCATTGCACTGCACTGACGGATAACAGCCGGGTGCGCTTATCCACAGCCTCCAACAGGGCGTTTTCTGCATCTTTCGCCGCCCTGATATCAACTTCCCGGATTGTGACTCCCTGTGCGCTCTGAGCCAGCCAGGGCAGCCTGTTTGATGGAAACTCGCCGGCCGGCAGCACGATATTGTCACCGGATTGCCAGTCCAGGCCCCAGGCCACCAGCGAGATGCCTTCGGTGGTGTTTTTCAGTAGTGCAATATCATTTGGAGAAGAAGCGCCGCTCAGTTTTGCCAGCTTGTCGCGCAAATCGTTTTCACGCTCGATCCAGTTACGATAAGCAGCGGG